>JAZNVA010000119.1:0-10590 GCA_045592565.1 Eubacteriales bacterium
GATCTGGGATTCCGCAAGGCTTACGCGCTGACCGATGAGGGCTTTCGTCCGTATTCGCTTTTCTGAGTTTTTATTGACGGATCAGACGCTTCTTTTGTAGAGCCTTTGTAAAAGGGGAAAGCTACCCGTTACCTTTGATATGGAATAAAAGAGAACACCGACCAAAAGGTCGGTGTTCTCTTTTGCTTTTTATTAGTTGGCGGCTACGTAAACCGCGGTGGTTTCGTTGCTGATAAGCATGGTGCCGTCATTGTATTCAACGAAGAACCTTACGGTAAATTTCGTGGTAATGGGACAGCCCGTGATTTCCAGCGCGCCGAGGAATCCATTTTCGGGAGCGTTCAGAGATCCGTTCCCAAAGTTGGTGGTGATGGATGCGTAAGCATACTTGATGTATACCTGCTTCTCTGCAGCGTCGTTAACGGATACGAGGAAGCCCGCGTACTTTACGTCCGTGCTGTCAGAGATTGATCCTACCAGACGGAAGTCGCAAAAGCTGCCCTGAGCGATGGTGTTCTGAGAGCCCTCCATCTTCACGTCGGGGGTGGAGGCATCCTTGATGGTGTAGACAGAGATATCATCAAAGGTTGCCGTGGTACCGTCACGAAGAGCCAGTACAAGTCCGGAGCCGATTCCGACATCCTCCTTGCCGGCGTCACTTGCAAACTGTAGAACGGCATCTGCCGACATACCAAAATAGTAGGTCCATTCGCCATCCTGCAAAACGTAAGTGTGAACACCGTCGGCGGCACTGACTACGGTACGGTAAGTATTCGTTACATTGATCAGGTTTCCAAGTGTGATGGAGGATGCATTCGGCTGGTTCCACCCGCCGCCTGCGCCACTGGTAGTTCCTTTGAATTGGGAGCCGGTTTTACCGCTTGGCATGATATGAGGCTGATAGGTGATTCCGTTCTTGGGGGTAGTATTATCGGTGTAATCAGTGTCATAGCCGTAGCAACGATCATTGCGGAAGCTGAAGCCGTTACCGGTGTTGGAGGCAGAAAGGAAGGTGGCGGTGTATTCGATGATGTAGTTTCCGCCTTCCAGACGGGCGTCGTCGAACACCTTCATAGACCATCCGTATGCGTCACCAAGGGGTTTCGTCTTTTCAAGATCGGGAGCCCAGGTGATCGAATTCAGAGTAAGAACGTGATTTCCGCTCTTGTCGGTATTAATGGAGGCTTTGCCTGCGCCGTTGAGTCCCTTCATGTAGTTGGCTTTCAGAGTGTCCATGTCATCAAGACCGTCGTCAGCCCACTGCTTATAGCCAAGCGCTTTGGTCAGAGCGTTGTCGGTCTTACCTTCAAGATTCTCACCCTCAAAATTTTCAGAATAGATACGGTAACCGGGCTTTGCCATGGTAAGGGGCTTGCCGGTGGAGTCAATTTTCGTTGCTCCCTTGATGGTGTAGACAGAGATGTCGTCAAAGGTGGCGGTCATACCGTCCTGAACGCACAGCAGCAAGCCGGTGCCGATACCAACGTATTTGCCGTTATTCGTCTTCATTACGTCCTGCGCGTATTGTGCAGTAGCGCTGGCAGCCATACCAAAGTGATAGCTCCATTGACCGTCCTTTAGTACGTAAGTGTGAACGCCATCGGTGGTGCTAACCACGGTGCGGTAGGTATAGGTTTTATTCACCAGATTGCCAAGGTTGACGGATGCATCGTTTACAGAACTCCATCCGCCGCCGGTTCCGCTGACAGTTCCTTTATACAGGCCATGGCTTTGTCCGTTCGCCCTGAGGAAAGTCATATAGGTAATGCCGTCTTTGGGAGCACTTCCGTCGGTATAATCGGAGTCATATGCCCAGCAACGGTCATTACGGAATCCAAAGGCCTTCGTATCCTTGTCGGTTTCCAGGACGGTGGTCGTATACTCAATGATATAGTTTCCACCGTACAATCTGCCATCGTTCAGAATTTCCATGGACCATCCCCACTCGTCGCCGTATGCCTCACTGCCTCCGACAACAGGTCTCCAAGTGATGGATTTCAGCTTAAGGCTGCGGTTGTCTTCATTGGTGCTAATGGAGACTTCGCCTGCGCCGTTGAGTCCCTTCATGTAGTTGGCTTTCAGAGTGTCCATGTCGAGACCGTCGTCGGCCCATTGCTTCCAGCCGAGCGCGGTTGTCAGGTCATGATTGGTCTTACCGGTAAGATTTTCGCCCTCAAAGTTTTCGGAATAGATCAGCTCACCGGGCTCTGCCATGGTAAGGGGCTTGCCGTTGGAGTCGATCGCGGCCGATGCCGTGGGGATCAGAGCGAGGAACAGCCCTGCGACCATCATTACGCTCAATAAAACAGATAATACTTTTTTCATACTGTTCTTTTTTCTCCTTTTCATTTTTAGCCGATCAGATCCTCAAAGGAAATGACGTCTTTGTCTTCGGAATAGTTTCCCTGTGTGATTACGGTCTGATTGAACGATGCGGTGATTACATCTTTGCTCTCCAAAATCACGGGGAACGCACTGGGGTGTACATACTTCACGTGAAAATCCTCCTAAGTTTAATTTTTGTACCATAGAATTATATCATAACCTTTTGCTGTTGTGTTGCCATTTTTTGTTTTGTTTGTGCCATTTTTTGTCATTTTGAAAGCCTCGACCGTAAGATCGAGGCTTTCAAGATGTATGATGTGTTATTGGGGTAGAATTTCGATTTTAACCGTGAGGGTATTTTTTCTCGGCGTAGAAGAAAAAAACAAAAAAATTTTGAGCTTTGCCCACGTATTCTGTGAGCAATTTGAGGGATCGGTGCCTTGCGTCAGCTCCACCACCGACCAAAAGGTCGGTGTGCTCTTTTTATACGTTTGGAATCTCAATTTTTACCGAATGTACCGAAAGCGGTATGGAAGCAGTCTCGCCAAAGGATAAACGGGGCGGATCACGTTTTTTGCAAAAAAAGGAGAATAAAAATTCATTTTATGCTGTTAAAATGGCATTTTGTGCAGTAAAATATGAAAAAATGCACAGGGTTTTTAAAAAAATTCATATAAGCTCTTGAAAAAAGAAAGAGAAAGGTATATAATGTATGTGTATAACTTTTTTTAGGAGGAGCAATTATGAAAAAAATCATTTCTATTGTGATGCTCGCAGTGTTGCTTTTGACTCTTGTTTCCTGTGGTGGCGGCGCTACGACAATGACCATGGGTACCGGCGGTACGGCAGGTACGTATTACGGCTACGGCGGAATTCTTGGTACGCAGATCAAAAACGCGTCCGGTATTACTGTGAACGTCGTATCCACCGACGGCTCGAAGGCGAATATTCTTGGTATCGACGCCGGCAACTATCAGCTTGGAACCGTGCAGTCCGACGTTATGGCTTATGCATGGGAAGGCTCTCGTTCCTTTGAGAGTGAGGGCGCTCTGAAATCCTTCCGCGTGATCGGCGGTCTTTACGCTGAGGCAGTGCAGTTGGTTACCATGAATCCCGATATTAAGACGGTTGCCGATCTGGCAGGGAAAAAGGTTTCCATCGGCGCGGCAGGCTCGGGTGTTTATTTCAATGCCATTGACGTGCTCAATGCGGCAGGTCTGAAGGAGACCGATATCGTTCCCCAGTACCAGTCCTTTGCCGATTCCGCAGACGCTCTGAAGGACGGCAAGATCGATGCGGCGTTTATCGTTGCAGGACCTCCCACCCCCGCCATCACCGAGCTGTTTACCACCAATAGTGCATATCTGGTGCCCATCGACGGCGACGTGGCTGAGGAGCTGATGAAGAGCTGTCCTTACTATACCGTTCATACCATTCCCGCGAATACCTATAACGGACAGACCGAGGACGTCAAGACCGTTACCGTAAAGGCAACGCTCATCGTCAGCGCATCTGCCTCCGAGGATGACGTATATGAAGTGACCAAGGCGATCTTCGATCACATCGAGGATATTACCGCCGCTCATGCCAAGGGCGCAGAGCTTTCCATTGAAAACGCCACCAGCGGTATGACCGCTCCCTTCCATGCGGGCGCTGCAAAGTACTTTGCAGAAAAGGGCGTAACCGTCGTAACCGAATAATCCAAGAAAAGTCTGACAGACGCGGTTGCGGCGGGGACGTTGCAACCGCGTTCTTTTGTCCTTAATTCCCTGAATCCTTAAGAAAGGAAAGTAACATGACGTTTTTTAAGAAAAAAGTCAAGGTGGAAAACGAAGCACCCATGGATCTGGATGCCATTATGAAAAAGTACGATAGGGAATCCACTACCCGCATTTGGGTTGGCGTTCCCAAGATCGTCGTGACTTCGATTTTGGCGCTCTTTTCCGTTCTCTGTATCTATGTGACCTTCTTCGCTACCTGGCTTGACGAGCTACGCTTGACCACGTTTATGGCGTATATCGTCTTTATCGGATATCTGATTTTTCCGGCCAGAAAGGGAGTGCAAAAGCCGAACCGAATTCCTTGGTACGATATCGTGCTGATGATCCTCGGCGCGGGTTCCTTTCTGTATTTTGCCTTTTGTGCAAATGATATTGTGGCTCGGTATAACATTACCGTTGTTGAGGTCATTATCGGTATTGTTGGCATTCTGTGTCTTGCGGAGCTTTGCCGTCGAAGCGTGGGACTCCCTATCATTATCGTAGCGGGTGTTCTGATCGTTTACGCCTTGTTTTGGGGAATGCATAACCCCAATTTCTTCGCAAGAGTGACCGAAAGCGTCCGAATTCTGTTTTATTCCAAGGAGGGTGTTCTCTCCACTCCCGTTAACGTATGCTCGAAATTCATCGTGATGTTCATTATCTTCGGCGCCTTTTTGGAGCGAACGGGAATTGCCGATTTCTTTATTAAGATCGCCAACGCGCTGGTCGGTCGCTTTTCGGGCGGCCCTGCTAAGGTCGCGGTGGTTGCGTCCGCGCTGGAGGGCATGGTATCGGGTTCCTCGGTTGCCAATACCGTAGGATCGGGTGCTGTGACCATTCCTCTGATGAAGAAAACGGGCTATAAGCCCGAATTTGCCGCAGCCGCCGAGGCTGCCGCCTCCACGGGCGGACAGATCATGCCTCCCATCATGGGCGCGGCGGCATTTCTGATGGCGGAAACCGTGGGCGTTCCGTATTCCAATATCGTCCTGCGCGCGATTCTTCCCGCACTGCTGTTTTTTGCGGGTGTATTCATCACCGTTCATCTGGAAGCAAAGAAGGAGGGACTTCGTGGGCTGACCAAGGAAGAGCTGCCCAGACTGAAGCCCCTGCTGAAGAAGTGCTATCTGCTTCTGCCCCTGATCATTCTGATCTATCTGGTTGGTACCAGCACTCGTTCCATCGCCTACGCGGCGGTTATTGCCATTGCCGTTGCCATCCTTGTCAGCCTGTTTGATAAGGAGACTCGGATCACCCCCAAGCGGATCTGGGAGGCACTGGCGGCAGGCGCACAGGGTATGATCACGGTGGCGGTTGCCTGCGGTATTGCGGGAATCGTTGCGGGTGTGATCAGTGTTACGGGCCTTGCATATATGCTCTTTAACGGCATCGTTGCCATTGCGGGAAATCATCTGATCATCGCCCTGTTTTTGACGATGCTTTGCTGTATCGTACTGGGAATGGGTGTTCCCACGACGGCAAACTACTGCATCATGGCGGCAACCTGCGCTCCGATTTTAGTGCAGATGGGTGTTCCCATGATCGCGGCGCATTTCTTCGTGTTCTATTTCGGCATTGTTGCCGACCTGACTCCTCCCGTCGCTTTGGCGGCATACGCCGGCGCGGCGATCGGACAGGCAAATCCCATGAAGACCGCCTTTACAGCCACCAAGCTTGCCATCGGCGCCTTTATCGTGCCGTACGTATTTGCTCTGAGTCCCTCCATGCTCTTTATTGGAACGAGTAGCGTTTGGGAGGTGGTTCTGATCGTCATTACCTCCTTTATCGGAATGTTTGCCGTAGCGGCTTCGTTGGAAGGATATATGCTTTCCCATATGCAGTGGTATGAGCGTATCCTGTGCGCGGTCGGCGGACTGTTGCTGATCTATCCCGGTCTGGTTACCGACACCATCGGAATCGGACTGGTGGCTCTTGTCATCATATGGCAGCTTATCATGAAAAAGAAACGGAAGATGCAAGCAGCATAATCCCCCATCTCCGATCGGGCTCTTCCCGATCGGAGATTTTTACATATGGCGGATAAATGCGGTTGACAAGTTGAAATCGGCATGTTATAATAAATTTTGGAGGAACTCCCCCATTCTGTGGAATACTATTTTTACGAAAGATACAACGGAGGAAAAAATGAAGATTTTAAACGTAACGAAGGAAAATTTTGCGGAGATCAAGGCAAGTGAAAAGCCCGTGCTTCTGGATTTTTATGCCGACTGGTGCGGTCCTTGCCGCATGGTGTCTCCCTTGGTGGATCAGATCGCGGAGGAAAGAGACGATATTTTAGTGGGAAAGATCAACGTGGACGAGGAGCAGGAGCTTGCCATTGAATTTGGTGTGGCGTCGATCCCTACGCTGGTCGTGATGAAGAACGGATCGATCGTCAACCGGTCGGCGGGAGCGCGTCCCAAGGCGCAGATCCTCGCCATGCTGGACGCGTGACCGCTTCCACAGATAGCAGGGAGCAGTGACGGATATGGAACAGATCCGAGATATGATCATTCTGGGGGGAGGCCCTGCGGGATATACGGCGGCGCTGTACGCGGCACGGGCGGGCTTGAATACGTTGGTGCTGGAGCGAATGTCCGCAGGAGGGCAGATGGCGCTTACCGACGTGATCGATAATTATCCGGGCTTTGAGGAAGGCGTGGACGGCTTTACCCTTGGTATGAAGATGCAGGCGTGCGCCGAGCGGTTTGGCGCCGTGACCGAATATGCCGAGGTGCTCGAGGCGTCGCTGTCGGGAAAGATCAAGACAGTGCGGACGACAGCGGGAGATTTTCTCGCCCGTACGGTTGTGATCGCCACGGGGGCGAACCCAAGACCTCTTGGGCTTTTGGACGAGGACTCTCTGATGGGCAGAGGGGTTCACTATTGCGCCCACTGCGACGGACGGTTTTATAAGGATAAGACCGTGGCGGTGGTGGGGGGCGGCAATTCCGCCGCGTCGGATGCCCTGTATCTGTCCCATCTGGCAAAGAAGGTGTACGTGATCCATCGCCGAGATTCGCTTCGCGCCACCAAGCTGTATCACGAGCCCCTGATGAGGGCGGAGAACGTGGAGTTTTTGTGGGATTGCACCGTCACGGATCTTTTGGCGGACGGACGACTTTCGGGAGTGAGAATTCGTAGCACGGCGAACGGTGAGACGCGGGATCTGACCTTGGACGGATTGTTCGTCAGCATCGGGCGAACACCCGCCACCGAGTGGATCGGAGAGGAGCTGGAGCGAGACAGTAGCGGCTATATTGTCGCTGACGAGAGCACAAAGACCAATTTGGCGGGCGTGTATGCCGCGGGTGACGTTCGTACCAAGGCATTGAGACAGGTAGTCACCGCAGTTGCAGATGGTGCTACCGCCGCGCATTTTGCCGAGGAATATCTGACCACGGAACAATAAAAAGGGGCTTTGCCCCTTTTTTTATTGATGCGAGAAGCTTCTTATTTTTGCAAAAAGTCTTGAAAAAAGGGCAGTCGTGTGATACAATGAAGCTGTAATGGTTTTCCAAGCTTAGAGCGGGGCGTGGATGTCCCGCGAAGAAATAGGAGGAGCTTATGTTTCAAATGATATTTTTGTTGGTCATTCTGGGATTTGCCGCACTGTTTATCTGGCGCGGAATTTCCTATGGAAAACGCTTTCACTGGGTGTATTCCACGGCACGGACGGTGACGGTGATCCTGTCCGCGGTGCTGGGTGTGATCGGTTCGGCATTGCTGTCGAGGCTGATCGCGAACCTCGCCATCGGCGGCTTGAGAAAGGCGGGGGCTTTTGGCTCCTTCGAGTCGTTGCTGGAGGAGATCCCCACCCTTGGGGAAGCCGCTGTTGCTCTGGTGGCGATGATTTTGGCTCCCCTGATGTTTTTTGCACTGTTTTTCATTCTGAGGGGGATCTTGAGTCCTTTCAATACATTGATTTCTCATGCCATCGTTTTCGCCAAGAAAAAGAAGCCCGTAGTCAAAGAAGCCACAGCGAAGGCTGACGAGGGCGAGGCGACTCCCGTTCAGGAGGCAGAGCCCGAGCAGGCAGAGTCGCTTTGCGAGGATACGGGTATTGAGACCGCGACGGTAGCTTCGATCTCGGAGAATATCGACGGGGAAGAAGTAGAAGAAGCAATAGAAGAAGCGGCGGAAGAAGCGATTGCAGAGGAAACCGCCGAGACGGCGGAAGAATTTGTTGTGAGCGCGGAAGAAGCTTCCACTGCAGAGGAAACGGAAGAAACAGCAGAGGAGCTTCCTGCGCAAGAGATCACAGAGGAGGCGGTTGAGGGATCCGAGGAGGAGACCTTGGAAGAAGCCGTTCAAACGGTTACCGAAGAAAATTCCGAGCAGGTGGCAGCGGATGCCCCCGAGGAAGCGCCTGCTGTTCCTCGGAAAAAGGAAAAGAAAAAGGATGCGTTGCGCATCGGAAGCGGAAAAAATCCGTGGGGAATGGTGGTTGGCGGCGTATGCGGTTTGCTTCTGTTCCTTGCGGTGATGAGCCCCGTGATCGGTATGATGACCGTTGCAGACGATGCGGTAAGCACCTTGGCGGTCGTGACGGACAACAAGCCCATTGACATAGCGGCAAGTGTCACCGACGGTATTGCCAATAACACAGGCTCTAAGGCAGTCAAGATACTGGGAGGCGACCTCATCTATTCCGGCTTGACCACACATCCTGTGGGAGCGCATAAGGTTACTCTGCCTCGGGAAACGGCATTTCTGCGTCACGCGGGATCCGCGCTGGACGCTTACCGCAATCAAGCGGTGAGCCGCGAGGCGGCGGCAGAATCTATGCGCGAGACTGCGACAGCATTCCAAAGAACTTCCTTGTTGCCCGAGCTGGCACCCGATTTTCTGGCTGCCGCCAACCTTCAGTGGTCGCAAGGACGAACCTTCCACGGCATAAAAAAGATCAGCCTCGGAAAGAATCTGGAGGGGATCAATCAGCCGCTTCTGGATCTGCTGGCGACCTCGGATTACGATACCATCAAGGGAGATATTTCCACGGGCTTGGAGGTCCTTGCCAAGACCATCGAGCGGGGAGGTCTCCGTGACGGACTGAACGGGAAGGCGCTTCTGAAGGAGGAGGCGATCTCCGAGGGAATGCTCTACGAGCTGTTGATCAATACCCATACCGCGCCTCTGGTGGGTGATCTTCTGTCGTATAGCTTTGATCAGGTAGGGCACACCATAGACGCGCACTTTGAGGGCGATCCCGTAGCGGATCCTACGGTAACCTACGCAAGCATGGATGACATCAAGACCGATTCCTCGGTGGTGAAGGATCCCGAACAGGAGGCAAAGCTTCTTGCCAAGGTGGTTCGTGAGACGTTGATTCTGGCGGATGAGATGGAACAGGGCTTTACCGCTGCTGCCTGTGTTCGCGATATGGGACCGATCCTCGATCTGTTTGCGCAGAGCGAGACGGTGGGTAAAGAAAGTACGGCGATCTTTCTGACCTGTATTCTTCAGGCGGAGCGAGTATATGATGAGATCGGATTTACTCTGCACGAGGCAACCGAGCTGGCGGCAACCATCAACCAAAGCATCGGTACGGTAAATAAGAATGAGACGGTAAACACCTATGCGCTGATGCTGGGCTCGGTATCCAACGCGGTGCAGGTCGTTCAGGCATCCACCAAGGGAGAAAAATACCATGACACCATGGAGGCGTTGATGGCAGACCTGACTCCCACCTCGGCAAAGGTGCTGTCCAAGATGATGACGACCAACGTGATGACCAAGCACGGTGTGACAGGCGAGAGCGCGGCTCCCACTTCGACGTTGATCAACTCTATCTTTACCAATCTGGCAGAAGAACGTCAGGCGGGTATGCCCGATGACGAGTATCAAAGAGAATCCAACGCGGTTATGAACCTGACCGATTATGCCATGAACTCCGGTAAGCCCGGCAAGGGCGCCTTCGGCGAGGGAAGCGCGACGGGCGTCAGCGCGGACGAATTTGTTGGCAATATTCTGGATTCTAAGGTGGTAGCGGGCTCCATGAAGGAGCAGGTATTCCCCGAGAATGCTACCGATCCTACCATCGACCCCTTGAAGAAGAACTCCAAGCTGTCCGAGCAGGATGCTTCCGAACTGAGCGAGGCGATGACCAAGCACTGGGCACAGGAGCCCAACAAGGGCGATGCGGAGACCATCAAGACCTATCAGGCGATCGGTGCGATGATGGGTATGGAGGTGGAATTCACATCCGGCGCCATCGTTCTGAGCTGATTACAACAAAAACGAGACCGACCCTTCATGGGTCGGTCTTTTTACGAAAAAGAATGGCTTTCCAGATTCGACAGATATAGACAAGGAAAATTTGTCTGTTGAACAGCGCGGGGATTTTTTTCCTGAAAAACACTTGACAAAAGTGGGGAAAGCGTGTACAATAAGGAATGAAGATGCGGGTATAGTCTAGTGGTAAAACCTCAGCTTCCCAAGCTGATGCTGCGGGTTCGATTCCCGTTACTCGCTCCAAAGAAACAAGGGAGGGGCTTCAGCCCCT
>JAZNVA010000120.1:0-6136 GCA_045592565.1 Eubacteriales bacterium
TGGTCAGAGAGGTCAGGACCTCCACCGTGCTCAAGCTGTCACAAACCACACTGTCCGCCGAAAAAAGTGTTCCCTCCGGCAACGCATAATAGACGTTGCGCGTGATCTCGTCCAACGATGCGATCTGCTGCGCCGTGACACAGGACGCTTGACCTTTCTCCTTCTCCGTTTTCTGAGGAGTCTCTGCCGTCTCGTGCAATATCTCCTGCGGAGCTGTTTTCTCCACGGCAGTCGGGCGAGGAGCATCGACTTTCGTCTTAGCCGTACCGTACATCTCGGCTACTCCGTATCGTTCAAAGGAGACCTCGGCGGGAACAAGCGTCCGCATTGCCCGCACACGCCGCTCCTCGTCCAGTACGTCACCGTACAGGAACTCATAATATTTTAAAATATCATCCGCGCATCTCGCCATGTGCGCACCCCTTCGGATCAACTCATTGGGTCCCTCGGAGGTTTTCTTTCCTACCTCACCGGGCAAGGCAAAAAGATCCCTGCCTTGATTGACCGCGTGCTTTGCAGTGATCATGGCACCGCTGTCCGCATCCCCTTCTACCACGAAAACGCCTTGTGAAAGCGCGCTGATCAGGCGGTTCCGTTTGGGAAAATTCCAACCGTTGGGACGTTCCGAGGGCGGATATTCCGAGATCACCGCGCCGTGTTTTGTCACCTCTCTCACCAGAGTCCGGTGCTCCTTGGGGTAGATCACCGAGACACCGGAACCGAAAACGGAAACCGTTTCTCCGCCTGCCGCCATCGCGCCGCAAGCGGCGACGCCATCCACGCCCTTTGCCATACCACTGATCACCACAGCTCTGGCGGCGGAAAGCTCATAGGATATTGTATACGCCGTATGCTTTCCGTATTCGCTCATGCCACGCGTTCCTACCACACCAATACAGAGACGGTGATTCAGGTCAGGCATTCTGCCCCACACATACAGCAAAACGGGCGGATCTTCAATGTTCTTCAATCGCTCGGGATAACCAACATCCCCGTATGGTACGATCTGTATGCCGTTTTTCTGACAGTACCGAAGGATCCCATACGCAGTCTCTAAGGTCTTGTCTCCAAGACGTCTCTTCAGGTGCGCGCTGATCCCTTCCAGATGCTCCAGCTCATCCTCTCCCATTTGATACAACTCAAAGGGATCCTGATAACGGGCAACCAAACGACCGAAATCTCTGGAAGCAACGCCACATCGATCGGCAAGCCAGATCCAATATAAGCAATTTTGCTGATTCACCTGTCTCCTCCTGTTTTCTCCGCCGCACGGACCGTTTCCCAAATGCAGATCGCCGCGGCTGCCGCCGCATTGAGAGATTCGTTTCCTTCCCGCATCGGGATTATGGCGCTTCGGTCACATGCCGCAACGGTCTCCTCGCTCAGCCCATGACCTTCGTTTCCAATCACAAAACAATCTCCCCGCTCCAATGCCAGAGTTCCGATCTCCTCCGCATCCTCTCGCAACGCGGCGGCAAACACGCGCCGACCGCTTGCCCGCAAGGAACGGATCGCTTTCGGCAGATCCGCGGCGGGGACGGTCAGCGTGGGAAGCCGAAACATCGCTCCCATAGCGCTTCTGAGAGTCTTGGGATTATACAGATCGGCGCAATCGTCAGTAAGGATCAATCGATCGATTCCAAGCGCCGCGCAGCTTCGCATCACGGTACCCAGATTTCCCGGATCCCGCAATGCTTCTGCCACCAGCAAGCGCTCTTCTGCAGAAATCTCCGAGAGAAATTCATCGATATCGACGGTCCGATGCAGAAAATTCGCCTGCTTTGCGACCGTCACCACACCCTCGGGAGATTTTTCGTCCGTGATCTTCTCAAACACCGATTCCGAAACAGAAATCACGCAGGATTCCCTGATCCGATCGGTCCGGATCCCCTCCTCGATCAAGGCTTCCGTAACCGAGGAAACGGGCACTCTGACCAAAATCATCTCGATCTCCACAGAGGATACCAGCGCGTCTCGCAGAAGCTTGATCCCGTCAAACCGAAACAGACCGCTTCGACGACGGTTTTTCTTCTCCAAAAGGGCGCAGACCTCCCGAATTTTGGGATTTTGTCTGGAGTTTATTACTTCTTTCACAATCTTTTTCCTTTTGATAAAAGCAAATAAAAACCCGCCAATTAGCGGGTTTTTAAGCTCAGATTAAAGGGCTGCCTTTGCCTTCTCAACGAGAGCGGCAAACGCTTCCTTATCGGATACTGCAAGCTCTGCAAGCATCTTGCGGTTCAGATCGATACCGGCAACCTTCAGACCGTGCATGAAGGTGGAGTAGTTCATACCGTTTGCCTTTGCCTGCGCGGAAATACGAGCGATCCAAAGCTGACGGAAATCTCTCTTCTTCATCTTTCTGCCGGCGAAAGCATAGTTTCCGCTCTTGAGAACGGCTTGCTTTGCCATCTTGAAATGCTTGGACTTTGCGCCCCAGTATCCCTTTGCAGCCTTCAGTACTTTATTTCTTCTCTTGCGCGTCATCATCGCGCCCTTAATTCTTGCCATTTTTCTTTCCTCCTATTGATTTCCGATTATTTCTGGTTCAGGGTTCTGATGTTTGCAGTCATGGACTCGCTGAGAATCGCGCTGGAACGCAGATGTCTCTTTCTCTTGGCGGTCTTCAGACCGGTGTTGTGTCTGTGATGGCAGTGACCCATTTTTACCTTACCGGAAGCGGTAACAGAAAATCTCTTGGCCGATGCTTTATGTGTCTTGATTTTTCCCATGTTTATAATCTCCTTTTTCTTTTTTCAGATTTTAAGATAATCAAGTGCGACAGCCTCGCTGTCGGGAATATCATGAATTGCGCGTTGCGCAACTTACGAACAAATTTATTTGAGCTTGAGAGGCGAGATCACCATGCTCATGATACGACCGTCCAGAACGGGGTCCTTATCCACGTTGCCCACTTCACTGCAAACGTCGCGGAATCTCTGCATGATCTCCTGACCGATGGAAACGTGGCTCATTTCACGTCCCTTGAATCTCATCACCACTCGCACCTTATTGCCGCTCTCCAAAAACTTCACGGCATGGCGCGCCTTGGTATCGAAATCGTGGGTATCGATCCGACAGGACAGCTGAATTTCCTTCAGCTCAACGACCTGCTGCTTCTTCTTTGCTTCCTTTTCCTTTTTGTCTCGCTCAAAGCGATATTTTCCGTAGTCCATAATGCGACATACGGGGGGCTGTGCCTGAGGCGCCATCAAAACCAGATCCAGACCGTTGTCATACGCGATCTTCAGTGCCGCATCGGGGCTCATAATTCCGATGGGATTTCCGTCTTCACCGACCACGCGAACCTCTTTCGCTTTGATCTCCTCATTGATCAACAATTCTTTTGCGCTAATGTGAAATACACCTCCGATTTTGCCAGAAGGCAAAAAAAATCATGCGAAGAAACCCACTCCGCACGATAAAGTCTCCCCCCTCGGGAAGAATTCTATCTACCAAGCTCGCTGTGCGGCAGGGTGAGAACGGAGCGTTCTGCTTCTTTGTCCTGCATATTTTACCACACCTTTCCCCTCTTGTCAAGTACTTTTTGAAATATTTTTCATTTTTGTTTCTGCGTCTCCGTACTCCGGTGTTTTTCCTTTCCCTCTTTATTTTCATTTTTCTCCTTTCATCGGGATGATCAGCGACACGACCTACGACATTTTGCTCATTTTTTGTCTTCTTTGCCGAAAAAATCAGCAAGTTTTCAAAATTTTTCTATTATGTATCGTTTTTCACGAAAAATTCGACAAAAAATCGTCTATTTTGGATATTGCCTTTTTCCTCGGGACAAGGTATAATAATAAAGCTGTCGGCGGCACCAACACCACAGCATCACGCACAACGTCGCATTTCCTTGCGGAGTATCAATCTTATGATATCAACGCGCAAGTATGTTCTCGGTTGTGCTTTTTTTACCCGCCTTGGCAATCGCCTTGGCGGCACGTCATAGGAGATCTCCCCCGCGGGGGAGATCTCTTTTTTGTCTTTTGTATTAAAATTGAACAAAAATCAAAGAATTTTCAAAAAAGTATAGAAATATTCCTTTTTTTGTGCTATAATATAAAATTGTATTAGTATGCTTTCCAATATAACGATTTTTCGTGCGATTTTCCCCTTTTGAAAGGATTTTATTATGCCCAGATATATAGAAAAAGTCGAACAGTATTCCCTTCCCGTGATCGCTCTGCGAGGAACGGTGGCATTTCCCTCGGTAACACTGAGCTTTGAGCTTACCGACGAGGTCTGTATCCGCGCAGCAGAGGCTGCGTTTGAGACGGACAGCTTCATTCTCATCTGCGCCGTTTCCGATCTGGAAGCAGAACAGCTCACCCCCGACGCGCTGTTTCGGGTAGGGACCGTTTCCCGTATCAAGCAATCCGTCAAAACACCCGAAGGAAATATGCGGGTGATCACCGAGGGCTTTTCCCGCGCGACGGTGACTGAGTTTCGTACCTTTGCGGACTACATTACCGCCGAGGCCCTTTGCAAGACATTGACCATGACCGACGAGGACAGTGTTCGGGCACAGGCGTATTGCCGTGCCATGCTCTCGGAGACCGAGAAGCTGGTCTCTCTGCTCCCCTCGGTAAGCGATGATGTGATGATGGCGGCAAAGTCCATCAAAACTCCCGCGCTTCTGGCGGACTTTATCGCCGCCAACATTCTGGTAAAGTACCCCGATAAGCAACAGATTTTGGAATGCTTCGACCCTATCAAACGCATGGAGCTTCTGGTTGCTCTGCTGAAAGAGGAGACAGCACTGCTGGAATGTGAGTTAGAGATCCACAAACGGGTGCGATCCAATCTGAATCAAAACCAAAAGGAATATTACCTGCGGGAGCAGGTTCGCGTGATCCAGGACGAATTGGGCGAGGGCAGTGAGGCAGACGAATATTACGATCGCATCATGGAAGCCAATCTTCCCGAGCAGGTGCGAGAAAAGCTCCTGAAAGAAAACGAACGCATGGCACGGACGCCCTTTGGCTCCTCCGAGGCAACGGTCATTCGCTCGTATCTGGATACCTGTCTGGAGATCCCGTGGTCCGCCGCAACCAAGGACAGGATCGACATTGAAGCGGCAAAAAAGATCCTTGACGCCGATCACGACGGTCTGGACAAGGTCAAGGAACGGATCCTGGAATATCTGGCAGTCAAGCAGCTCAACCCGAGCCTTGGCAATCAGATCCTTTGTCTGGTGGGTCCTCCCGGCGTGGGCAAGACCTCGGTGGGCGCGTCGATCGCCAAGGCAATGAAGCGGGAATATGTCCGCGTGTCTCTGGGCGGCGTACGGGATGAGGCGGATATCCGCGGTCATCGCAAGACCTACATAGGCGCTATGCCCGGACGGATCATCAACGCGCTGGTACAGGCAAAGGTGCGCAATCCCCTGATCCTTTTGGACGAGATCGACAAAATGACCCGCGATGCGCACGGCGATCCCGCCTCGGCATTGCTGGAGGTATTGGACGGTGAGCAGAACAAAGCGTTCCGCGATCATTTTGTGGAGCTCCCCTTCGATCTGTCCGACTGTCTCTTTATCGCCACCGCAAACACGCTTGCCACCGTGCCACGTCCTCTGCTGGACCGCATGGAGGTCATTGAGCTGAAGACCTATACCAAAAACGAAAAGATCTCCATTGCTCGCCATCACCTGATCCCCAAGCAGCTGAAGCGTCACGGACTGAACGGACGGATGCTGCGGATCACCGACAGCGCCGTATCGGAGATCGCCGATTACTACACACGGGAAGCGGGTGTCCGCAATCTGGAGCGAGCCATTGCCGACGTTGCCAGAAAGGCGGCAAAGCAATTTGTGGAGAACGAAGAACTGAAGCGGATCACTGTCACCGAAAAGAATCTTTCCGAGTATCTGGGCATCCGCAAGCGCCTTCCCGACCGCATTGGAGAGACCGACGAAATCGGTATCGTCAACGGACTTGCCTACACCGAGGTGGGAGGCGATATGCTTCGCGTAGAGGTCGCCGTACTGGATGGCACGGGCAAGATCGAACTGACGGGATCTCTCGGCGACGTGATGAAGGAATCGGCAAAGATCGCCGTGAGTTTCGTCCGTTCCATTGCCGCCGACTACGGCATTTCCAAGTCGGATCGTAGCCATGTCGTTCTGTGAGCC
>JAZNVA010000121.1:0-4428 GCA_045592565.1 Eubacteriales bacterium
ACAGAACGACATGGCTACGATCCGACTTAATCTCCCGTGACCAAGCGGGCGCTTGTCATCGGTGGAGGTATTGCGGGAATCCAGACTGCGCTGGATATCGCAGATGCCGGATTTCCTGTTGATATTGTGGAAAAGCAACCCACTATCGGCGGAAAAATGGCGCAGTTGGATAAGACATTCCCTACCTTGGACTGTGCGGCTTGTATCCTGACACCCAAAATGGTAGATGTAGCGCAGAACGAGAAGATCCGTATCTTCTCCTATAGCGAGGTTACCGAGGTCAACGGATTTGTGGGTAACTTCGACGTTAAGATCAAGAAAAAGGCGAGATACGTCAAGGAGGACGTATGTACGGGATGTGGCGCATGTGTGGAAAAGTGCCCCATGAAAAAGGTCCCCAATGAGTTCAACCTTGGTATGGACAATCGTCACGCCATCTATATTCCTTTCGCACAGGCAGTGCCGAAGGTTGCGACCATTGATCCCAATGCTTGTAATATGCTCAAAAACGGAAAGTGCGGACTGTGCGCCAAGGTTTGCGCGGCAGGCGCTATCGATTATACCCAAAAGGATGAGTTTATCGAGGAAAAGTACGGCGCTATCGTGGTGGCAACGGGCTTCAATCCCATCAGCATGGAAAAATTCGATGAGTTCGCTTATAATCAGTCCAAGGATGTCATTACTTCCTTGGAATTTGAGCGCCTGACCAACGCGGCAGGTCCTTCCGCGGGTAAGCTGCTCCGTCCTTCCGACGGAAAGCACCCTCACACCATCGTTTTCGTTCAGTGTGTGGGCTCCCGTTGTGAGTCCTGCGCGGAGAAGGGAAAGGAATACTGCTCCAAGATCTGCTGTATGTATACCGCGAAGCACGCCATGCTGACGCGGGATAAATATCCCGATACCGAGGTTTACGTCTTCTATATCGACGTGAGAACTCCCGGTAAGAACTTTGACGAATTCTATCGCCGCGCGGTAGAGGAATACGGCGTGAAATACGTTAAGGGTATGGTCGGTAAGATCGTACCCGAGGGAGATAAGCTGAAGGTTCAGGCTTCCGATCTGATCGCCAATAAGCAGATGCATATTGATGCGGATCTGGTGGTTCTGGCGGCGGCAATCGAGCCCGACAAATCTGCCCGTCCTCTTGCCACCATGCTGACGGCAAGCATGGATACCAACGATTTCTTTACCGAGGCGCATCCCAAGCTTCGTCCTGTGGAAAGCCCCACGGCAGGTGTGTTCCTGTCGGGCGCTTGCCAGGGGCCCAAGGATATCCCCGAGACCGTCTCTCAGGCGGGGGCGGCGGCATCTAAGGTCATCGGTCTGCTTGCCAAGGATAAGCTGACGGGTAACCCCTGCGTGGCACAGTCCAATGAGCAGATGTGTAACGGATGCTCCACCTGCGCCAACGTATGTCCTTACGGAGCCATCAGCTACGAGGACAAGGAATTCCGTATGCCCGACCGAACCACGAAGATACGCAGAGTGGCGGCGGTGAACCCTGCCGTATGTCAGGGGTGCGGTGCTTGTACCGTAGCTTGTCCTTCGGGCGCGATGGATCTGAAGGGATTTGCAAATTCTCAAATTATGGCGGAGGTTGACGCGATATGCAAGTAAAAGAATATAAGCCCTTGATCGTTGCATTTTGCTGCAACTGGTGCTCCTATGCGGGAGCGGATCTGGCGGGAAATAACCGTCTGGCATACCCTGCCGACGTGAAGATCATCCGCGTTCCTTGCTCTTGCCGAGTAAACCCCATGTTTATTCTCCGCGCCTTTCAGCGCGGAGCAGACGGCGTGATCATCTGTGGCTGTCATCCCGGTGACTGTCACTACACGTCGGGTAACTACTACACCCGTCGCCGCATGGCGGCACTCTTCTCCATGCTGGACTACTTGGGCATCGAGAGAGAGCGGACCCGCGTGGAGTGGGTTTCCGCCGCGGAGGGCGCAAAATTCGCGGCTACCATGAACGACTTTGCCGAGAAGGTAGCGGCACTGGGCGAGAATAAGAGATTGGAGGATCTGAGATGCAAAAAGTAACCCGTGAACAATTGATCGATAAGGCATCGGAGCTTCTGTCCAACGGTACCGTCAGCGCAGTTTTGGGCTGGGGTGCGGGAGAATTCGCCTATGACGTGACACCCACTGTTTTCAAGACCGTTGAGGAGATGCAGGCAGGATTTGTGTTTAATGATTTCTGCGGCGCAAACTTCTCCAAATATTTGGTAGCCAAGACTCAAAAGGCAGAGGGAAAGCTCCTTGTATTCCTGAAGCCCTGCGATACGTATAGCTTCAATCAGCTTCTCACCGAGCATCGCTTTGACCGCGAAAAGGTATATGCCGTCGGTATCCCCTGCGAGGGAATGGCGGATATTGCCAAGGTAAAGGCGATCACGGGAGAGGGTATCGCCGCTATCACCGCGGAGGGCGATGCCCTGAAGGTGAGCACGCTTTACGATGATGAGCCTGTTTGTGTCAGCACCGCCGATGTCCTTGCTGAGCGCTGTATCAACTGCAAGAGCCGCAAGCACGTAGCTTATGATGAGCTGATGGGTGAGGAGGGCGACGTGATCGCGTC
The DNA here is from genome assembly GCA_045592565.1 of Eubacteriales bacterium. Lineage (GTDB taxonomy): Bacteria > Bacillota > Clostridia > Oscillospirales > CAG-272 > HGM12713. The sequence goes on from JAZNVA010000121.1 coordinate 2,581, forward strand.
CGCTCGCTTTGACGAGGTTGCCCGTCTGGAGGCAATGACGCCCGACGAGAGATTTGCTTTCTGGCAGGGAGAGCTTTCCCGTTGCATTCGTTGCAACGCTTGTCGTGATGTGTGCCCCGCATGTACCTGCGAGAAGTGCGTATTTGATAACCCCGCATCGGGAGTGGAGAATAAATCTCCCGCCAACAGCTTCGAGGAAAAGCTGTTCCACATTATCAGAGCATATCACGTGGCAGGTCGTTGTACCGACTGCGGAGAGTGCTCCAGGGTATGTCCCCAGAATATCCCGCTCCATCTGCTGAACCGTAAATTCATCAAGGATATCAACGAATTTTACGGTGAGTATCAGGCAGGCGAGGAGGTTGGCTCCCGTGCGCCTCTGGTGAACTATACCACCGAGGATCTGGAGCCCTCAGAGGCTGTGGAAAGGGGGAACGGCAATGCTTAAATGTTCTCTTGAAAAGATGAATGACGTTTTTGCGCGAATCGCGCAGAGCGAGACGCTGTATCTTCCTGTGGATCAGACCGATGGAAGCGCGGCGTATCAAAAATGGGAGGAAGGAACGGCTTGGAGTGAGGCGCTGAATACCGCCAAGAGCCCCAAGGATCTGTTCTTCCCTCAGACCGAGGATTTGATGAAATTCAAGACCGAGGGAAAATCCATTGAGGTCATCGACACCAGAAGCGAGAGCGAGGATTTTGTGGTCTTTGGTGTTCGCGCCTGCGACGTCAAGAGCTTTGATGTGCTGGATCGCGTGTTTCTGACGGATCCCGTTGATAGCTATTATGCTACCAAGCGCGCTCACGGTACCATCGTAGCCATGGCTTGTACCCGTCCTTCCGAGACCTGCTTCTGCGGCACCTTCGGGATCGATCCCACGACTCCTGCAGGGGATGTCTCCGCATGGAAGACCGAAGCCGAGGTGTATTTTGCGGCAAACACGGAAAAAGGAAGCACCCTGCTTGCCTGCCTTGGCGACCTGCTGACCGAGTGCGACGAGACGGCAGTCACGGCGCAGAAGGAAGCTACCGCGAAGATCATGAAAAAGCTTCCCCTGAGCAGTCTGACCACCGACGGATTTGGCGGCGGTAAGACCGAGGAGCTGTTCAACAGACCCGAATGGGCATCGCTGTCCGAGTCCTGTCTCGGATGCGGAACCTGTACCTTTGTATGTCCCACCTGTCAGTGCTACGACATTAAGGATTTCAACACAGGCAACGGCGTGATCCGTTACCGCTGTTGGGATTCCTGCATGTATTCCGAGTTTACCAAAATGGCGCACGGAAACAACAGATTGACACAGAAGGAGCGATTCCGCCAGAGATTTATGCATAAGCTGGTCTATTTCCCCGAAAACAATGAGGGAATGTTCAGCTGTGTTGGATGTGGACGTTGCCTTGCTAAGTGTCCCATTTCCATGAATATCGTCAAGGTCATGAAAAAGATTGGAGGAGAGAAAAAGTGAATACCGTAAATGAAACTTTGATTCCTTGTGTTGGCGTCATTACCGACGTACGCATCGATACTCCCGATATCAAGACCTTTCGCGTGGTGACTCCCGACGGAAAAAAGGCTTTTGACCACCGTCCCGGTCAGTGCGCCATGCTCTCGATCCCCGGTGTAGGAGAGGCAATGTTTTCCATAACCTCCTCTCCCACGAATACGGAGTACATGGAATTCTCCATTAAGAAATGCGGTTGTGTGACCGAGTGGCTCCACCAGGCAGAGGTGGGACAGCAGATCACCATTCGCGGCCCCTACGGCAATCCATTTCCCGTTGACGACGTGTTTGCGGGCAAGAACCTGCTCTTTATCGCAGGCGGCGTAGGACTTGCGCCCTTGCGGTC
>JAZNVA010000122.1:0-5762 GCA_045592565.1 Eubacteriales bacterium
TCCTCTGCCAGCCTCGGCAACACCGTTGGCAAGACGTACACCTACCGTACCGTGGTAAGCTCCACCGAAGGCGTTCACACCTACGTATTGAAGGACGGTGTTTGGACCTACTATTTTGGTATGGGCGCAAGCGCAATCACTCAGTTTGGTAAGGATGCCAGCAATATTGGTGCGGGACTGATCCTTCGTGTTTGCCAGGGTGTTACCGTAAACTTTGACGATATCGCGGTTTACACCATCAAGGACGAGACTATCCCCACCGCTAAGATGGTAGGCTTCCAGACCACAGAACCGAAGAACGATCTTTACGATCTGCGTATCGTCGGATCGATCTCGGCAATGCCCGAGGATCTGGAAAGCATGGCATTTGACGTTTCCGTCAATGGCGCGAAGAAGAAATCGATATATTTGCATTACGTATACGAATCGATTTCCACCGACTTTGGTGAAAGCACCTTCGAGAGCCCCGATGGCGGATACGTGGTGGCATTGGAAATCTCCAATTGCCCAGTTGACGCGACCTTTACCGTCAATTTGCGAACCGTCTATGAGGACGGTGCCACCGCCGTCAGCGATTCTCTTGCCTTTTGGTATGTAGACAAGGTATTGAACGAGGTAGATCAGATGTACATGGAAAAAGCCATTCAAGTGCTTTCTAAATCTACGTATACGGGATTGGAGTTTGCCAAGCACGCGTATGGAGTAGCCTTTTCACATCCCGAAGCTGTTACCAACGTTCTTTCCGGAACCCCCGATGAAATTATGGATCAGATCGACGCAAACGAGGGCGCCGTTGTTCCCGCCGTCACCTATGCAACGGGTGAAGCACTTTCCGCGTCCGACCTGATTTCAGGTGATCTGCTGTTTGTCAAGAGCACCGACGGAACAAGACTTTATATCGTTTGCGGAAACGATCTCTTTGACATCACTGAGCAAGCCGTCAAGACGGATGCGACTGCCCTGCTTGCGTCTTTCGAGACCGCGGAAGGATACGGCGTCGTCAGACCTTCTCTGACCATGACCAACTTCACGCCCTCCGATCCCGAGGAAACGCCCGAGGAAATGAACGCATACCAGGAGGCTCTGGTCAAGACCGCCGAGGCATTTCTGCTTCGCGGCGAGAGCCTCCAATATGAGGACGTCTGGTACGGCTTGACCTCCACCTCCGGTGAGCACCGTTGGACACACGGTCAGAAGGCTCCCGAGGAATACACCACCGACGAGTGGGGCTACGTAAACTGCGCGGTATTCACCTATGATGTTTACAAGAACGCTCTCGGCTACGAGCTTCCCAACAACATGTATACCACTTCCAATCTTGCCGCCAACGCTGAGGCGCTCGGCATGCAGGAATTCTATTTTGAGAACACAACTCCCGGTGAGTACGATGCAGAAACCATGGCGCAGGTCAAGCAGGAATTTCTGAACACGCTGGAGATCGGCGACCTGATCGTGGTCAGACGCTCCGACAGCTCGGGACACGTGGTCATGTATATCGGTAACGGCAGATTCATTCATTCCACCGGATCCAGCTATTACAAGGATTCCAACGGAGTAGGTCACGAGATCTATGAGCCTACTATTCGTTATCATAAGGTAGAGGACTACTTCTTCAGTCCCTCGGCAGTTCGCGGAAATCCCTTCCGCGGCTCGGATGAGTACGGAACGCTGTACGTGAAGTCTCTCTATGTAGTTCGTCCTCTCAACGCCTTCACCGGCGAGATTCCCGAAAACACGGTAGCCCGTGTAGAGAATATGGAAAACATCCGCGCGGAGAAGACCTCCAGTCATCCCTCTTCCGTCAGCGTCAACCCCGGTGATGAGATCACCTTTACCTTCTCTCTGTTTAACGTAGGAAACGTTGCAAAGACCATCGAGATTTTTGACATGGCTCCTGCGGGAACCACCTACGTATCGGGATGTGACGCTATGCTGGATGACGAGCTTCGCTGGACCGTAATAGTCGGTGCCGGAGAAACCGTTACGGTTTCCTACGTGGTTATGGTCAACGAGGACGTGACGGACGGTACGCTAATCGACGGCAGAGATGCCACCATCGGAGGTGTTGCGCACAGATGCGCCGCCATCCGCGTCAAGCGCACGCTGACTGCCGAAGAGCAGGAAGCACTTCAAAGCACGATCGAATTGGTTAAGGATGAGGATACCACCCTTACCGGCCTGGCACTCGTCAACAAGATTTACGCCGACGCATTTGGCGTTGAGGATCTGTTTGCCGACACCGACGTCAACAACGTGGTGCGGGACGGTGAGGAAAGCATTTTCGCCGTTTCCACGGTAACCAACGGAAGCGAAAAATATCTCAGCAAGCTTCGCACGGACGAAACCTACTACTCCGGCATGCTGGTTGACCACCTCTACGGCGGTATCCGCTTCGACTCCTCCGAAAAGCTCTATGACAGAACCAAACTGCTCAAGACGCACAATCTGATTGTCGGTGACGTGCTGATTGCCAGAACACAGTCCGCTGAATACGTGTTTATCTACGCGGGAGACGGCAACCTTCTGCCTCTCACCTCCGGCATCGGTGCCCCCGAGAATTTCGAATCGCGAGCAGAGCGGATCATGTTCTACGGACGTGACTTTGCCGTTGTAAGACCTTCTTACGTGATGGAAAACTAAAAACAAAATACGGGCGAGACACTTCGGTGTCTCGCCCGTTCTTTTTGATTGTCGTTACGCTTCGTCCTTTTTCAGTTGAGTCAGCTCTGCCAAAAAGGTCTCAATGTCCTTAAACTCACGGTAGACCGAGGCAAACCGAACGTAGGCGACCTCGTCTCTCTGCTTCAAGTGGCGCATTACCATCTCTCCGATCTCCACCGTGGTGATCTCGGAGGAAAGAGAATTCTGCAGCTCCGCCTCGATCTCGTTGACGATCTCCTCCGCGTTAACAGGACGCTTCTGACAAGCCTTCAACAATCCCGACAAGAGCTTATTGCGGTCAAAAAGCTCCTTGCTGCCGTCCTTTTTCAGCACAATAATCTGAACCGTTTCCACGATCTCAAATGTATTGAAGCGCTTTTGACACGCAAGGCACTCTCGTCTGCGTCGAATGCTGTTTCCCTCCTCTACGGGACGGGAGTCGATCACTTTGCTATCTGCGAATCCGCAAGCGGGACATTTCATGATATTTCTTCTGCCGTGGCAGCCTTTCTTTGAAAAATATAATGTATTATAGCATATTTTTCGCAAAATGTAAAGAGTTTTCAGAAATTTTCCATGTTCCATTCGGCATCGCTGATCACGTCCGCCAGATGATGAGCATATAAGCGTCCCTCACAAATCAAACGGTACAACTCTCTCGCCGCCTCGTCACTGCCCGCAAAAAGCGCCATTGCCTCTCCCCTGTCATCGCCAACGTAAAATAGATACCGCTTCAGTTGCCCCAGCTCCAGACGGAACAGCACGCAGCGGTAATCTTCTTTTTCATAGGAGTCAAGTGTGTGAACAACAGCTTTCTCCAGACATGCCTGCAAACGACCACCTCCTTTCTCGGATATTTTTATTATACACCCAAAATTCGACGCGGATCAATTAAGATTTTTTCGCGCATAAGCCGATTTGATATTCCTTTTTCCTCCGTTTATATCCTTTTTTTGTATAAACAGAGAATTTTAAACATATTTATGCAATATTTGTTTTAAAAAAGTCATGATACTCAAAAAGGTAGTTTTTTCTTTTTTAGGAAAACTTTTATGCATTGATTTTTTGACCGAAAGATGCTATAATATTGAAGGTATATTTTAAATTCCGATTTGATTATTTTAAGAATAGGCCCGAAAATTTTACTTTGTATATTTATTCAAAAAAAGGAGGTATATCATGTATAAGCGCAAGAAATCTCCCAAAAGAACGATCCATTTCTCTTCCCTCTGCACTCTCTTTGGTACATACGCCGTTCTGTGTCAGATCGTTTTTATTCTCCTGTATGTCTGCACCGCCCCAAAAAGCCTTTCGACGGATGTACTGCGCCACACCGTTCTCCCTTGGCTGGAATACCCCTTGACGAGCCTTGCCTTAGTCTTCGGTGGCGCCTGCCTGTTGGACGTTGCGCAAAGACAATAAACGAGCGACAGAGAAGTTCACCGCGAGCCCTTTTGCACAACGGTACAGCGCATAGCGTTCCCCCCTTACGACATCGTAAGCTTTACAAAGAGAAAAAGAGCAAATACACAAGGGTTGACGCCTTGCGTATTTACTCTTTTTATTTTATCGAGGTTATTTTATCGAAGCGCCTTGGTCTTCCACTTTCCGATTCTGTAGAAGATCACGGTAAGCACGGCGCCCATTACCCAAGAGGTGAGCAGAGAGATCTGAATGCACTCCTGCCGTCCAAAAGGTAGCTCTGCCGTCCGTGTCAGGAAGGAAATTCCGTACGCCACGGGAACGCGAATCGCTACGGTGGTGATCAGAGAGATCCACATGGGCGTCATGGTATCCCCCGCTCCGCGCATGATTCCCGAAAGGCTTTGTGTCACCGCCATGGCGATATAACCCACGGCGAGGATCATCATCAGCCGATAGCTCAGCTCCACCAGCTCCTTTGTATCGGTAAAGACTCCCATCAGGTATTTTCCAAAGAGTAGAATGACACCCGTAATTACCGCCGCGCATCCCACTGCCATCAGGGTTCCTTGCTTTGCTCCCTTGGTCACGCGGTCATATTTCCCGGCGCCCACGTTCTGTCCCGCGTAGGTGGTCAGCGAGGTACCGAATGAAAAGTTGGGCATCATGGCAAATCCGTCCACGCGCATGATCACCACGTTGGCGGCAATAAACATTTCTCCAAACTGATTGGTGAGCGATTGCACGATGATCATAGCGGAGGAGAAGATCGCCTGTGTCAGTCCCGAGGGGATCCCCAGACGGATCAATGTTTTTACGTAGAACGCTCTCGGTCGGAGATATTTCAAGCCAAAGTCAAAATGCTCCTTCATACGAGCCAGCTTGATCAGACAAAGAACCGAAGAGATTGCCTGCGCGATGACCGTTGCCAATGCCACGCCACCAACTCCCATATTCAGCTTGGCTACGAAGAAGATATCCAGCGCGATATTGATCACAGTCGCCACAAGCAGATAAATGAGCGCGGAGATCGAATCTCCCATGCCGCGCAACACGCCGCTGAGGATATTATAATATCCCATTCCCGCCATACCGAGCAAGGAAATGGTCAGATAGTCGCTACACCAATCCAAAATACTGTCCGGAGTATTCAAAGCGATCAGAATCGGACGTATGAAAGGCGTTGCCACCAGAATGAGTCCCAAGCAGGCAATTGCCGTGACGGTAATTCCGCTTCCGATGGTATGGGAAAGGGCGTCTCGATTTCTGGCGCCAAAATACTGGGAGACCATGATGCTGACGCCCGCCGAGATCCCGATGAACAGAACCAGCAGCATATTCAGAATAGGCATGGCGCTTCCCACCGCCGCGAGGGCGTTATCCCCAATGTATTTTCCAACCACGATGCTGTCCACCGTGCTATAGAGCTGCTGCGCGATATTACCGATCAGCATGGGCACAGTGAAAGCAACGATCCCCTTCCAAGGAGAACCGACCGTCATATCGGTTGGTTCATTCAGCTTTTTGAATTTTTGCGAAAATTTCGACATCTTTTCTTTTCCCTTTTGTTCTTTTGTTTCTTGCGATATTCCATGGTATTATACCACAAAATCCCCTTCGATGCAATACGTTTTTCAAAAAAAAAGCGAAAGGACTTCTCCCCTCGCTCTTTTTCCTTT
>JAZNVA010000123.1:0-9689 GCA_045592565.1 Eubacteriales bacterium
CATTGCCGTTCCTGTAGCCGTCTTCCGAGGCTACCGTAAGAGTATAGTTCTCGCCGTAAAACTCAAATACTTGTCTGCTGCTATCCAGCAACGTCACCGTTCCCTTTCCGTTGGAGGAGATCAGGGCAAACTTCGCCGTACGTCCCGTACTCGTTACCGTTCGAGCAAGGGATCCTCCGTTCAACGTCAAGGTCTTACCATTCAGATCCAAGGTTATGTCAAGCGAGGTTGCGCCCGTCACATTTGCGGCCGTAGCGCCGTCACAGGTCACGTCTGTCAGCAACGTAAACTTGATCGGTGTTTTGCTGGAGGTAAACCGTTCAATCCTTTCTTGGAAATCTGCTTGTGTCAAATACGTTGTTGCGCCATTCTCGGTTTGCTTTGCCACGTATCCCATATTGATATATTCCTCATAGGGATTCCATGTCGCATAAGAGCCGTCACGGGCTTCGCTGGTATAAACGTATCCGTCGTAATCCTCAACAAAAAACTTAACCGTGAACTCCGTATCCACGGGGCAGTCGTTGATCACAAGCGCGCCGAGGAAGCCGCCCTCGGGAGCCGCGTATGCGCTCTTTCCATAGTTTGCGCTGATCGTTTGATATGCGTACTGCAGATAAACGGTTTTTTCCTCTCCGCCATTCACAGTCAGAATAAAGCCTGCCGACAACACGTTTGTACTATCGGACACAGAGCCGACAATACGAAGATCGTATACGTCGTTCTCCTGATGCGTTGTCTGGAAGCCTATCATTTTCACCTCAGCGGTGGATGCGAGCTCTGCGGCAGCAGCAGTGGGGATCAGCGCTGTGAAGAGCCCCGCTACCATCAGCATGCACAGTAAAACTGATACTAATTTTCTCATGTCTTTTCCCTTCCTTTACCCGATCAGATCCTCAAAGGATATGACGTCTTTGTCCTCGGAATAATTTCCCTCCGTGATGACGGTTTTGTTAAACGAAGCGGCGATAACATCCTCGCTGCTCAAAATCACAAAAACCGCAGTTGCTTGTTCGTATTTCACGAAAAACTCCTCCTTAATAAAAAATACTTCATTAAAAATATAGTTTCATCTTGATTTTACCATAAAAATATGATATAATCAAATACATATTTAATTATGACACTCATAGACAATCAACTATATCAAGGAGGAATTATGGAACTGGCAGATCAATATATATACAAGGTTTATAAAAAGAGAAGTTTCACGACCGCGGCAAAGGAGCTATTTATTTCCCAGCCCTCTCTCAGCGCTATGGTCGCAAAACGGGAAAAGGAGCTTGGCTTCAAAATATTTGATCGTTCGATCTCCCCACTGGGATTGACCGCTAAGGGGCGCATTTACGTGGAGATGCTCTTGGAAATCCGCGATTGTGAGAAGCATATGCAAAACCGACTGAAGCATTTTTCCGAAAAGTCCGCGAAGGAATTTTCTATCGGTTGCTACATTTCCATCGGATACAGTCTTCTTCCTTCGGTGCTTTGGGAGATGCAGAGACGAAACCCTCAGCTTTTCATTCAGTTCAATACGGGAAGCGAGGGACGACCCGACCTGGCATTATTTGACGCGCTGGATGAAAACAGAATCGAGCTTATGATCAACTACCGCTATGATGAAAATCGATACGATGCTACGCGACTTTACGACGAAAAAGCCATTGTGGCGGTTCGCCGCAATCAAGTAGAGGTTGAGGCGCTTCTCCCTTATGCCATCGACCGTCGGGAGATCATTCACGGTACCTACCCGAAGGAGCTGGAGGTAGAGGACCTTTCCCTTTTCCAAGGCTTGACCTTTATCTATAGCAAGCAGTTACAGGACGTCCTCGGAGATCAGTATACCCTTGCCCAACTCTCCTGCGCCCGCGCATTTAACTTGAAATTATTTAACAACTTAATGAAAACAGGGTTCGGGGCAACGATTATCTCTGACTTACAGCTCCGCGATGATTTTTTTGACAGCAATGATTTTCTGTATTTTATTCCCAAGGCACACGTCCCCTATCGGACTCTTTACGCCATCCATAAAAAGGGATCGAAGCTCTCCGACTATTCAAAGGAATTTCTATCCATTCTTACAGATGTTCTTTCTCCATCTCAAGCGTAATATCAAAAAAGACCTTGAACGAATCTTCATTCAAGGTCTTTTTTCACTTATATTTTTTCTACCTCAGACTCCGCGATCTCCTGCTCTCCGACGATCGCCAAAAGCTCCTCTAAGGTCTTTTCCGAATCAAAGGTAGAGTATCTGACGTGAAGCACGTCACCCGCGCGGATCTCTTTCCCCCCATGCTCGTCCACCTCTATGTGGTCTCCATGGGAAAACTTCATTGAAAGAACAAACAGGTTATGAGGCCAAAGAATATCACGGATCTGCTTGCCCACAGCAAAGGAATCGCTCTGAACCGTGACAAAGGTCTCTGCCACGCGCGCCTGCTTCCCCTCCTGCATACTCTCTACACGGTGCTCTATGACGCTATCATTAATGGATTTCACACCAAACAACTCGGTCATAATATAGGATACCACCGAAACGATCACCACATAAATGATATTCTCATAGCAAGAAAGAGCTTCCACGGCAAAGACAATTGCTGTCAGAGGCATCTTCATCATCGACGCGATACAGGCGGTCATTCCCAAGACCAAAATCATTACAAAATAGCTTCCGTCCAATCCAAGGAACAGAACCATTCCCCGTCCAAGCACAGCGGAAACCAACGCGCCCAACGTCAGGATTGGAATAAACAAGCCCCCCGTAATATTCGTACAGTTTGCAAAAAGTGTAACGGTCGCCCGAACCAGCAAGACTAAGACCAAAACGTATATCACTCTGCCACCCGCAAACAACGACAGGATCAGATCATGTCCTGTGGATACAAAATCCGAGGAGCACAATCCAAGCAGAACCGTAACGACGAACACCCCGAAGATCAGGATCACGTCGGATACCTTGCTTCTGGCACGTTTGATCAGCTTTCGAAGCAGGCGGTAGTATTTTAAAAACAGAGCCGCAAACAAGCCAACTGCCAGACCGATCACCAAGGGCAACCAAAGATCCTTCAGAGAGAGCGGGATCAGCTCAAGCTTTGGAAAGAGTGTGGCATGAATCGGAAGAACGGTGCAAAGCAGCTCCGTGGTCAGCTCAGCAAACATGACCGAGGTGGCGGATACGATGAGTAACATGGGGGAAATCCTCTGGTGCGCCTCCTCTACGGCAAACAGAATGCCCGATACGGGCGCACCCGTCGCCACGGAAAAGCCGGCGCAGGCGCCTCCCGTCATGGAATACCGTTCCCATGCCCGATGCTTTTTGGTAAAGCAACGAACACACCCCTGCCCCACAGCGGTTCCCATCTGCACAGAGGGACCTTCATTTCCAAGTGGAACACCGATGAGAAAGGTCGTCAGCGACATGGTAAAGACACCTATCAGGTTTCTCAGCGCGTGAATGGGAAGAACACCGCGAAGGATTCCAATGGAGGTGGGGATTCCTCCTCCTCTTAGGTTGCGGTGCTTTCGATAGGTATGAGCAAAGAGCCACGCCACAAAAAACAGCGCGGGAAGCACCACAAGGAGCCACCATGGCGCAAGCCTCAACGCATGATATCCATCCTCTGAAAGCTGAATAACATAGGCTGCGCAAAGCTTATATAAACAGATCACAACAGCTGTGGCGACTCCCGTTATTAAGCCGAACACAAATGCCGGGATCAGCAAATTAAAAAAATAGTTCCGAAATTTGGTTTTCATGGATTCCTCGATCTAATTGATTTTCTATTTATTATACCACTGTCCTTCCCTTTTCGCAAGTAGATTTGAAACAAAAAAACGACCGTTCGGTCGTTTTTTTGTTGCGTTAACCCGTAACCGTTTTCCCTTCCGCTTTTTTGTACTGGGAAAGGATCCATTCACTTGCCGTTTTCATAGGCATTTCATGCCCACCGTCAAAAATATCCAAGAAGACGCGACTGGCAGGATAGTCGTCCATCAGCGTACGGTAGAGCTCCAAGCTTTGTGTCACGGGAACTGTTCCGTCATATTTTCCGTGAAAGATCTTCAGATTTGCCTTGGCAATGGTATCCGTATAGGACACGGGAGACCGCTTTGCCATCTCCTCCTCGCTCTCACCACAGCAGGCTCTGACGTGCTTTCCGTAATAAGGACTTTGCTCTGTCCACTTTTTCAAGTCCGTGATCGGAACAAACGCGCCGATCACCTTAAAGATTTCAGGGCAAAAGCCTGCCATCATCAGCGCCATGTGTCCGCCGCCGCTGGCCCCCAAAAGAAAAATATTGTCCTCGTCTACGTTACTGTATTCCCTCAGAACGTAATCGATCGCGTCCTTGATATCCTGCTTGGCAAGGTCAGAGCCGCAAGCCTCGGTGCAATTTGGATTTTTGGGCGTATTCGGTCCGCGGAATTCGGGGAGCAACAGATGAAAATCCTGCTCCTCGGCAAAGGGAAGCATATTCTCAATTTGATTGAAGCGGTCAAAGCTCCACGTATGCAGTCCCACCAGAAGCGGGCGCTTCTCTTTGGATCCCGATGCGTAAAACAGCGAGGGCTGCTCGCTTCCGTCCAAGGTCGATCTTACGTAAATTTCTTTTTGTTCCATTTTTTCTCCACATTTTTGTTTATGATAGCTCGATTTTGGCGAGCCCCGCCTCGGAAGTCTCTTTATAGGAGGACAGAAGATCCCGTCCCGTTTCCTTCATGGCGTGTACCACCTTATCAAAGGAGATCCGTCGGCTATCCCACAGAAAACTGGCAAGGCTGACCGCGTTGATCGCGCGCATTGCCGCAACGGCATTTCGCTCGATACAGGGGATCTGAACCAGACCACAGATGGGATCACAAGTCAAGCCAAGATGATGCTCTATGGCGATCTCCGCCGCATATTCGATCTGGTCAAGGCTCAGCTCAAACAGCTCCGCAAGAGCCGCAGACGCCATGGCGCAGGCGCTTCCGATCTCCGCCTGACAGCCACATTCCGCTCCTGAAATGGATGCATTTGTTTTGATGAGCGTTCCGATCAGTCCCGCCGTTTCCAAGGCGCGGACGATCTGCGCATCGCTATAGCCCTGCTTCTGCTGCTGATAGTATAGCACCGCGGGAAGCACACCCGACGCGCCGCAGGTGGGGGCGGTGACGATCACCTCTCCCTGCGCGTTCTGTTCGCTGACCGCATAGGCATACGCGCATACCAATCGGTTCTCTCTGGTTTGCGCCGTCTCGTCGATGTGCAAACGGTTCAGAAGCGACTTTGCCTTCTTCTGCACGTTCAAGCCGCCCGGAAGAACACCTTCATCCTCCAAGCCCCGTCGAATGGATCGCTTCATGGCGTCCCAGACCGTTGCAATATAGTCGGAAAAGCCCTCTCCCTCGATCTCCTCTACGTATTGCCACAGACGGATCCCCCGATGCCGACACACCTCGGCAATTTCGGAAAAGGTATTGAGGGGGTAGATCCTCCCCGATGCCTGATATCCACTATCCACAATGGAAATGCTTCCGCCGCCCACGCTCATCACGCGGATCCGATCGATCTCCATTCCCTTTCGATAAGCCACCAGATCCATGGTGTTGGGATGGGGCATGGAAGATGCCAACGGCTCAAAGGTCACCTTGCAGGATACGGGAGAAAAGGTCTTTCGTATCACCGTATCCGTTCCGTGTCCTCTGCCCGTTTTGGCAAGAGAGCCGTAAAGGATCGCCTCAAAGGAATCGGCATCGGGATTTGTTCTCGCAAAGTGCTTACACGCCCGTTCGGGACCGATGGTATGAGAGCTGGACGGTCCTCTGCCGATCTTATACAGCTCCTTGACCGTCTCCATTCCGCTCTCTGCGGAAAGTTTCTTCTGCTCTACGCCCGATTCAGCGTAAAAGGTCTCCACGGACACACCAAACAATCTTGCCATATCGATCATATGCTTTGCCGAGGGTTGGCATAGCCCCGTCTCCCACTTGGAGATCGCTCGGTCGCTGATCCCCATCAAGGAAGCAAGCTCCTTTTGAGAAAATCCCCTTTTTTTTCTTAGTGTCAGAATGACATCGCCGCAAAAATGCCGCATGATGATTTTCCTCCCCATTTTCATCTCTTGAGTATAGTATACCGCCTTGGGCGTCAACTATAAAGACTTTTCGACAAATTTTTTCCTACGAACTCTCACCCGCAGGTTGATTTTTATACAGTCAAAGCTGTTTTTTGTTGAAGATCGGAATACTGACGGTCATGCAAGCCGCGGACAGCAGCAGTGTGATGATCAGCGCGGGAAGATACTCTCCCACCGTTTCCGCGCCCGTTAGAAAGGTCATACCATTCATGAGCGAGGTGGGAACGTAGGCAGACGCTTTGGGGAGACATCCCAACAAATAGGAGAAAAGAACCGCACCGCCTACACCAAGCAGAACGCCGCTGTATCCCTTTGCCAGCACGGAGAACAGAACGGTCAGCGTGACCGTAAATATACCAAAGCACCACCAATAGACGGTGGCACGGATCAACTGCTCGGCAATGGAATTATCCCAGAAATAGGCATTGTAGCCGTAGGTGATCCCGAAGCATACCCAATATCCCGCCGTCCAAAGCAGCATCATGACGGCGCCTTTGGCAAGAATTACCTTATAGCGGGACAGCCCCTTGGTAAGGAGCAGGACCAGCGTCCCCGTCTCATATTCTCGCGTGAAAATGCCGCCCATGATCAAAAGAAAGGCGATCAGCGCCATGGGAATGTTTTTGAAGAACTGGGTCCACGAGGTCAGAGCATCCACGCTCACCTGTGTCACCGCCATCCCGTTCTCCGCCAGATCCTCGGACAACAACTCAAAGAGCCACGGCGTCAGCTTGGCAATCGCGGGATTCATAATTCCAAAGACTACGAACAAGATCCCCAAGATCAGGATCTTTCCGCTTCGGATACATTCCAGAAGCTCTTTTTTCAAGAAGGCTGTAAAGGCTCTCATTTCTCGACCACCTCCAAAAACAACGTTTCCAAAGAAGATCGCGTGCGGGAAAGTCCGCGCAGAGAAAGCTGATTTCCCCGAATAAAATCAAGGACCTCAAACACGCGCGCCTCTCCTCCCGAAAAAACGACGTAGCTTCCCTCCGTCTCGCCCGCGTAAGAAAACGCGGCGCGCAACCGTTCCGCCTCAGCAGGATCTGCCATCTCGACGGTAAAGCGCTCGGTGGCGTGAGCCTGTCTCAGCTCGGCAACCGAACCGCAAAGTGCCGTTCGTCCCTCGTGGAGAAACGCCACGTCGGTGCAGATCCGCTCCACGTCCGAGAGGATATGGGTGGAAAACAGCACCGTAGTATGCTCTCTCGCAGCCAAAAGAATGTCAAGGATCTCTTTTCTTCCTATGGGATCCAACGCCGAGGTGGGCTCGTCGCAGATCAACAGACGAGGACGGGATAGCAGGGCTTGCGCGATCCCCAATCTCTGCTTCATACCACGAGAATAGCCGCGGATCCTGCTCTTTTCCTCGGAAAGCCCTACCAAGGACAAAAGCTCCTCGCTTCTCTCGCGGATCGCCCCGCGCTCCATGCTCAGGCTCTCTCCACAGAGCTTCAAATATTCTCTTGCTGTCATAAAGGAATAAAATTCGGGTACGTCTGGCAGATATCCCACGAAGCGGTTGGTGGCAGTCTGACCGTATCTTACTCGCTCCCCCGCCACGAGGATCTCTCCTCCCTCCACGGGGAGCAGACCGAGGATCGCCTTCATGGTGGTGGTCTTTCCAGCGCCGTTTCTGCCCACAAAGCCAAAAACGCTATTCTCGGGAACCGACAGATCCAAGCCCTTGAGCACCTGCTTCTCGCCAAACCGCTTTTGCAGATTTTGAATGGTTACGATATCCATTTAGTTCTCCTCTTTTCCGAAAACAAAATAGAGGATCGGACCCACAAAGTTCATCAAAGCAATGGAAACCACCAGCCACAGCGTTCGCGTTCCTCTTTTGTAGGTCTGATGTGTCAGAATATGGTACAGCGTATATCCCAGCAATGCAAACTGGGCAACCACAAGCGGGATCAAAAACGGAAGAAATTCCATGAGCTTCTCGGTCATTGTCCCCCCTCCTTTTTCGCGTAAACCTCGACACATAGCCCGTGTCTGCCGCACTTCGGGCAGGTCAGACGGCGCATTTTCGGCGTATGGTACGCCCAGAAAATTTCTCTAAAGCGAGGCTTGAACACCTCGTGACAGGCAGGACAGATATAGGCTACGTGACTAAAATAGTAGCACGAGATCACAATTCCCCATGGGATCGCCACACACACCCATGCCGCAAACAGCCACCAAAGACCGTGTGTGATCCACATCACGATAGACGTCCATTGAAGAACGGTCACGGGAATTCCCGTCAGAATCATTGTCCACCGCATTTTCGTCAGCTTATCCTTTTGTTTCATCATGTGCGCTATGTCACCGATCGATTCCACGGAGAAATTCTCGATCTCCTTCAGCTCTTGCTTGATGCCCTCGATCAGCGCCAGCTGCTCCTGTCGCTCGGCAAGCTCCGCCCGCAGCGTCCTCTCCCGCTGCTCCAACAAGATCGAAATGATGCTTCCCGGATTTTCCTCAGCAAACAGCGCAAAAATACTGTTAATAGGCAATCCCGCCTCCCGCAGAAAGCAGATCACGTGCATTCGCTTCAGGTCATCCTCCGAATAGAGTCGGCGACCGCCCTCGGACAACTCACTGGGAACGAGGATCCCTCGATTGTCGTAATATTGAACCGTTCTCACCGAAACACCGCAGAGCTTGGCGATCTCTCCCGTGGTATATTTTGACATAGCTTATCACCTCCTTGCTCTTATTTTATCACATGACCCTACGTCACGAGCAAGAGGTTACGCAGGGGGATTTTTGCTTTTTTCAAAAATTTAATATGTGTTTTGCCTATCAAAAAGGGTTCCCGTCACGGTAATATAAGGCACAGAGCGAAAGGCAAAGCAAAACCGCAAGAGAAAGACCTACCGTTCTTTTCACGGGTACCCCTCTCTTGATTCTGCTTTTATTATATCACACAGCCTACGACGTGTCAAGCCGAGGACCAGGATATTTCCATCGGAAAGAATCGGCATATCCTTGATTTTTGGGGGAGAACATGGTAAAATAAAGGTATGAAGCGATCCCATCCCTACAAAAAGGAGATTCTTATGCTACGATACGAGAAATTATCCGAGCAGATCGAAGGAAAAATCCGCTCGGACAGAGAAAACAACACCCGACCGTCCTTTGCTTTTGACGAATCATGTGTCATTCGCCGCGCGGAGCGGGATACGGCAAGCATTTGGCGCACCGCGTTTATCCGCGACATTGATAAAATCCTTCACTGCCCCTACTATAACCGTTATGCCGATAAAACACAGGTATTTTCCTTTTATAAAAACGACGACATCACTCGCCGTGCCCTTCACGTACAGTTGGTCTCGCGGATCGCGAGAACGATCGGCAAAACACTGAATCTCAACCTTGATCTGATCGAAGCTATCGCGCTTGGCCACGATATCGGCCACACCCCTTTCGGTCACGCGGGAGAAAAATATCTGGATGAGCTTTACCAAGCGCATACGGGGCGGCGGTTCAGCCATAATATTCACTCGGTTCGGGTGCTGGATCAGATCTTCCCCCTTAACATCAGTCTGCAAACGCTTTCGGGGATCGCCAGTCACGACGGCGAGC
>JAZNVA010000124.1:0-11367 GCA_045592565.1 Eubacteriales bacterium
GTCCGCCGCGAACATTGAAGGAAAAGCGTCCCGATTTATATCCCCTTGCCTTTGCCTCAGTTGTTTGAGCAAATAAATCCCGGATATCGGTAAATAAACCCGTATAGGTTGCGGGATTGGAGCGCGGAGTTCGTCCGATGGGACTTTGATCGATATCGATCACCTTATCCAAATGCTCGATCCCGCGTATTTCCCGATATTTTCCACGGGAACGAATCGCCCCATTCAATTCTCTGGAAAGCGTGGGGTTGATGATGCCGTTCACCAAGGAGGATTTGCCGGATCCGGATACACCGGTAATACAGACGAAACACCCCAGAGGGATTTTGACATCGATGTTTTTCAGGTTGTGCTCACAAGCACCGTACACCTCCAAAAAGCTTCCGTTTCCTTGACGCCGCTGAGCAGGGAGCGGTATCTGCTTTCGTCCCGATAAATATGCCCCCGTAATAGAGGTCTTGTGCTTCATGACCTCTTGGGGCGTTCCTGCCGCCACGATCTCACCGCCATGAATTCCTGCGCCGGGACCGATATCTACCAGATAATCGGATTCTACCATGGTTTCTTCGTCATGCTCTACAACGATGACGGTGTTTCCCAGATCTCTCAGCTTTTTTAAAGTGCCGATCAGTTTGGAATTGTCTCTCTGGTGTAATCCGATACTCGGCTCATCCAGAATATACAGAACGCCAACCAGTGCGGAGCCGATCTGGGTAGCCAGACGAATTCTTTGGGCTTCTCCGCCCGATAGCGATCCCGCTTTTCTTGCAAGTGTCAGATAGTCCAAGCCAACACTGACCAAGAAACCAAGCCGTCCCTTGATCTCCTTCAAGATCTCCGCGGCGATCACCTTTTCGGTTTCATTGGGCGCAAAGTTGGAAATAAAATTCAGTGAATCAGCTACGGACATACGACAAAAATCATCAATATTTATACCGCCAACCGTGACGGCTAGATAGTTGGGGGAGAGACGCTTCCCCTGACAGACCGGACACGGTGCTTCCTCAATGAATTGCTCGTAGTATTCATCATTTCCCGATTGGGCGATTCGATTCTCGATCATCTTGACTATTCCCTCAAACCGAACCTTCTGTCGGTGCGCTTCTCCTCCAAACCAGCGTTCCACGTCGTAAAGCTCGTGCTCGGAGCCGTAAAGCAGGACGTTATACATTTTCTCCGTGAAATCCTGCACAGGAGTGTCCATGTCAAAGCCGAATCGTTTACCAACCTTGATAAAGAGAGGTCCGTTCCAGCTCTGCTCGTCAAGCGTTTTAAATCCGTTGACGGCGATCGCACCTTGCCGTAAGCTTAGTTTAGGATTGGGGATCAATCGGTCTACCGCGATCCTCCGCATCTCTCCCAATCCCGCGCAATGAGGACAAGCCCCTGCGGGATTATTAAAGGAGAACATTCGAGGCTCAAGATCGCCAAAGGAAACGCCGTGTTCCTCGCAAGCATAGCTTTGAGAAAATTCCAATTCCTGCGCTTCCCCGTCTTTGGGAACGGTAACGACGATCAGATGACCTTCCGCCAAGCGCAGTGCATTTTCCACGGAATCAGAAACACGGGAACGTAGATCGGGCTTCATGACAAGACGGTCGATGATTACTTCGATGCTGTGCTTTTTGTTCTTATCCAGTTTGATTTCCTCGGAAATATCGTATAGGCTTCCGTCTACACGAACACGAACGTATCCGCTCTTTTTGGCAGATGCAAAAACCTTTTCATGCATTCCCTTTTGAGAACGAACCACAGGTGCCAAGATCATAAAACGCTCGCCCACGGGAAATTCCATGATCTTGTCGATGATGGTATCCGTGGATTGCATACGGATCTCCTTTCCACAGATTGGACAATGAGGGATCCCGATTCTTGCATAAAGCAGGCGAAGATAATCGTAGATCTCGGTTACCGTACCAACAGTGGAACGGGGATTCTTTGAGGTTGTCTTTTGATCAATGGCGATGGCGGGAGAAAGTCCCTCGATCAGATCCACATCGGGCTTGTCCATCTGCCCTAAAAACTGTCTTGCATATGAGGAAAGTGACTCCACGAACCTACGGTGCCCCTCAGCATAGATCGTATCAAACGCGAGGGAGGATTTTCCCGAACCGGAAAGTCCCGTTAGAATAACCAACTGATCTCTTGGAATTTCCAAATTGATATTTTTCAGGTTGTGAACGCGAGCCCCGCGTATAACAATCGATTTTGGCATGTTATTTTCCCTTTCGTAGTTCCGCAATTTTGTCGCGGATATAGGCGGCTTGCTCGAATTCCAAGTTCTTAGCCGCTCTTCTCATCTGAGCCGTCAGCTCCTCAATTTGCTTTTCCAGCTCCTTGGCGGAGAGCTTGCTTCCGCCATCCTTCTTCCGTTTTCCGTCCTTTGCGGATTTACCGATCTCGATCACATCGTGGACATCCTTGACGATGGTTTGGGGAACGATACCGTGAGCAGTGTTATAATCCGTCTGAAGGGTTCTTCTTCGATTGGTTTCCCGTATTGCCGCATCCATGGAGCCCGTGACGGTATCCGCGTACATAATAACTCTTCCGTTTGCATTTCTCGCAGCTCTACCGATGGTCTGGATCAGGCTACGTTCGGCGCGGAGGAAGCCTTCCTTGTCCGCATCCAGAATGGCAACCAGAGAAACCTCGGGAATATCCAAGCCCTCACGCAGCAGGTTGATTCCGACCAAAACATCAAATTCCCCACGGCGCAAATCGCGGACGATCTGCATTCGCTCCAATGTATCAACATTAAAATGAATGTATTTCACCTTGATCCCATTCTTTTCCAGATATTCCGTCAGATCCTCTGCCATTTTTCTGGTCAGCGTCGTAACCAGCACGCGCTCGTTCTTTTTTACGCGCAGACGGATCTCACCGATCAGGTCGTCTACCTGACCCTCGATGGGTCTGACCTCTACCTCCGGATCCACCAAGCCCGTGGGACGAATGATTTGCTCCACTGTGTTTTCCGATTGTTCCATCTCATAGTCTCCCGGGGTTGCGCTGACGAATATCGTTTGATGAAGCTTGGATTCAAATTCTTCAAAGAACAGAGGTCGGTTGTCGTAGGCGGAGGGCAAACGGAACCCGAAATCTACAAGGTTTTTCTTTCTGGCAGTATCACCGCCGCTCATTCCCCTTACTTGGGGGATCGTTACGTGGGATTCATCCACAAACAGAAGAAAATCCTCAGGAAAATAGTCGAACAGCGTGTGGGGGGTAGAGCCGACAGGTCTTCCTGCCAGAACACGGGAATAGTTTTCGATTCCGGAACAGAAGCCCACCTCTCTCAGCATTTCCATATCGTATTTGACACGCTCCTCGATTCGTTGCGCCTCGATGAGCTTTCCCTGAGAACGGAAAAATTCCACGCGCTCCGCCATTTCCGACATGATCTGTCCGATTGCTTTTTCCTTTTTATCATCGGATACGGCATAGTGTGTTGCGGGATAAATGGCAATGTAGTTTAAAATCTTCAAAACCTCGCCCGTAACGATATTGATCTCCGAGATTCGGTCAATTTCATCCCCGAAAAATTCCACACGCCACGCTCTGTCCTGCATATTGGCGGGAATGATATCCACCGTGTCTCCTTGAACGCGGAATTTATCACGCTCCAGCGAGAGATCGTTTCGGTCATAGCTGATGGCAACCAATCGGCGAATCAGCTCATCGCGCTCCATTGGCATACCCGGACGAAGGGCGAGAACCAGCTTTTTGTATTCCTCGGGATCGCCCAAGGAATAAATGCAGGAAACACTGGCTACAATGATCACGTCTTTCCGTTCAAACAAGGCGGAGGTGGCGCTGTGACGAAGCATATCAATCTCGTCATTGATCATGGCGTCCTTTTCAATATATACATCCTTGCCGGGGATATACGCCTCGGGCTGATAGTAATCATAATAAGACACAAAATATTCTACGGCATTGTTGGGAAACATCTGGCGAAATTCCGAGCAAAGCTGCCCTGCCAGAGTCTTGTTGTGTGCCAAAACCAAGGTAGGCTTATTTACGTTCGCAATCACATTTGCCATGGTAAAGGTTTTTCCCGAACCCGTAACTCCAAGAAGTGTCTGGTTTTTTAATCCGTTTTGTACGCCCTCGGTCAGCTTCCGGATCGCTTGTGGCTGATCACCGCTTGGCTGATAGCCGGAGCATAGTTGGAATTTTTGTTCAATCATCGATCCGTCGCCCTCCGAAAAAAAGTATTTCATATCTTTTATATTATACCATTATATTATACCATACATTTTCGCGGAAATAAAGAGTTTCGAAAAAAATAAGTAGATTCTTGTTAAATAATGAGAAAAATTTTTCAAAAAGGTATTGCATTTATCAATCAAATATGATATAATATCTACCGTTGCGGAGGCATAGCTCAGCTGGTTAGAGTGCATGCTTGACATGCATGAGGTCACTGGTTCGATTCCAGTTGTCTCCACCAAAGCCCCAAGGCGTGAGCCTTTGGGGCTTATCTTTTTGTAATTTATTTGTTTGGGAGAACAAACGTGAAAAAACTGTTAAAGTATTTGAAGGGATATACCAAGGAATCTATATTGGCTCCTGCTTTCAAATGTTTGGAAGCAATTTTTGAGCTTTTGGTTCCTTTGGCAGTGGCTCAAATTATTGACAACGGAATGCACAAGGGAGATACCCGAACTGTTTTTTTGATGTGCGGTATTATGATCGCACTGGGAGTGATTGGTCTGGCTTGCGCGCTGTGCGCACAGTTCTTTGCCGCTCGTGCCGCCGTTGGATTTGCAACCAAAATGCGAAGCGCGCTTTTTGCTAAAATTCAAAGCTTTGACTATACCACCACCGATCGCATCGGAACGTCAACACTGATTACTAGAATGACCACGGATATTAACTCGGTCCAAACGGGAATCAACCTGTTTCTGCGATTGTTCATGCGCTCTCCCTTTATTGTGTTTGGAGCCATGATCATGGCGTTTACCATCAACGTAAGGCTCGCTCTGATCTTTGCGGTAACCATTCCGCTTCTCGCTATCGTTGTCTTTGGAATTATGCTGCTCACCATACCGATCTATAAAAATTCTCAGAAGAGTCTGGATCGCGTGGTTGGAAAGGTTCGTGAAAACTATAACGGAACGAGAGTTGTACGGGCATTTAATAAGGAATCTTATGAAATTGAGGATTTTGATAAAAAGCACGGCGCACTGACAAAGATTCAGCTCTTTGCAGGACGGATTTCCGCGTTGATGAATCCCCTTACCTACGTTATCATCAATCTTGCCGTTGTCTTACTGATTCGAAACGGAGCAATTACGGTACAAGCGGGCGTGATCACACAAGGCGGCTTGATCGCGCTTTACAATTATATGTCGCAGATCCTTGTCGAGCTGATTAAGCTTGCAAATCTGATCATTACCTTAAACAAGGCAGCCGCCAGCGCCCAGCGTATTTCGGACATTATGGATACTCCCTCGGAAATTTCCACTGTTGCGGAGGAGCAAACCGTCACGGACGGAAGTGCGATCCGTTTTCAAAACGTGTCGTATCATTATCACAAGGACGGTGATGCGGCAATTTCGGACGTGTCCTTTACTGTGATGCAAGGACAGACCGTTGGTATCATCGGTGGTACGGGATCGGGAAAATCTACATTGATCCAGCTTGTGCCCGGCTTTTATGCGCCAAGCGGCGGAAGCGTATTTGTTAACGGCAAAAATACTGCGCTTTATGAAAAAGAGGAATTGCGTCATCTGTTTGGTATCGTGTCGCAAAAGGCGGCACTGTTCAAGGGGACCATTCGCTCCAACCTGCAATGGGGGTGCCCCGAGGCAGATGACGATGCCATTTGGAAGGCGCTTGATCTTGCGCAGGCCAAGGAGTTTGTTGAAGAAAAAAACAATCGGCTTGATGAACCCGTTCAGCAAAACGGCGCCAATTTTTCGGGAGGGCAAAAGCAACGGCTTTGCATCGCACGCGCTCTTTTGAAAAAGCCGGAATTTCTGATTCTGGATGATTCAGCTTCCGCTTTGGACTATGTAACCGAATCTAAGCTCAGGAAAGCGATCGCTTCTCTTGATTACGATCCTACGATTTTGATCGTGTCTCAACGAGCTTCCTCTATCATGCACGCTGATTTGATCCTTGTACTGGACGATGGAGTTGTTGTGGGACAAGGAACACACAAGGAATTGCTGGCTTCCTGCGATACCTATCGAGAAATCTATCTTTCTCAGTATCCCGAGGGAGGTGATTCAGAATGAAGATGAAAGAAAACGTAAAAACATTTGGATCGGTATTACGATATTTGAAGATATATCGTCTTCATTTCCTGGTCTCTTTGATCTTCACCGCGATCTCCGTGGCGCTGACTCTTTATGTTCCAATTTTAGTGGGAAATGCCATTGATTTTGCCATCGGAAAAGGACAGGTTGACCTTTCATCTATCTGGAAAATTTTGATCAAGATCATCGTTTCCGTTTTGATCACGGGACTTCTCGGATGGTTGATCAACGTGCTCAATAATCGCATGACCTATGGTATTATGCGAAATATCCGTCACAGAGCCTTTGTTCGGATTCAAGAATTCCCCATTTCTTACATTGATTCTCACAGAACGGGGGAGATCGTCAGCAGGATTATTACCGATGTGGATCAGTTTTCCGACGGGTTACTTGTTGGCTTTACTCAGTTTTTTAACGGTATCATGACGATCTTGGGAACGCTGATTTTCATGCTTCTCATCAGCCCCCCCATTACTGTTCTGGTGGTAATTGTCACGCCGCTGTCTTTGTTTGTCGCGGCATTTATCGCAAAGAAGACCTATTCCATGTTCAAGCTTCAATCTGAGATCCGAAGTGAACAAACAGGGCTGATCGATGAAATGATCAGCGGTCACAAAACGGTTGTGGCGTTTGCGCAAGAGGATCGTGTTCAAGCAGATTTTGATGAGATCAATACCCGTTTGTCGGGGGCTTCCCTTCGCGCGATCTTCTTCTCTTCCATTACCAATCCCGCCACACGGTTTGTCAACAGTTTGGTTTATGCGTTGATCGCGCTGACGGGGGCGTTGCTTTATATTGGCGGAGGCAGTAGCATCACCATTGGTACGCTGTCCAGCTTTCTTTCTTATGCAACACAATATACCAAGCCCTTCAACGAGATCTCAGGAGTGGTGACCGAGCTTCAAAATGCCCTTGCTTGCGCGGCGAGAGTTTTTGATCTGATCGAGCAGCCTATCCAATCTCCCGATCCGGAGAATGCATATGTTCCCGATTTGGTGGAAGGAAACGTTACATTTTCGAATGTGGAATTTTCTTATACCGAGGACAAGCCGTTGATCCGTGATTTTAATCTGAACGTGACGAAAGGACAGCATATTGCCATTGTCGGTCCTACGGGTTGCGGTAAAACCACGCTGATCAATCTGTTAATGCGGTTTTATGATGTCAAAAGCGGTGAGATTTTGCTTGACGGTGTCAATATTCAACAGTATCCACGAAAGGCGCTGAGAGGTTCTTACGGTATGGTGCTGCAGGATACGTGGCTTTCGGGTGGAACGATCCGCGATAATATCGCTTTTGGAAAACCCGATGCAAGTGATGAGGAGATCATAGCCGCTGCAAAGGCAGCTCACGCTCACAGCTTTATCCGTCGCTTGCCGCAGGGGTATCAAACGGTGATCACGGAGGACGGCGGATCCCTTTCCCAAGGTCAAAAGCAGTTACTTTGCATTGCCAGAGTAATGCTTTGTCTTCCTGAAATGCTGATTTTAGATGAGGCAACCTCCTCCATCGATACCCGAACCGAAATTCGGATCCAAAAAGCGTTTGCTACCATGATGGAAGGTCGGACAAGCTTCATTGTTGCACACCGTCTGTCTACCATTAAGGAAGCGGACATTATCCTTGTTATGAAGGATGGTAACATCATTGAGCAAGGAGATCATAGGACACTTTTGGAAAAGAATGGTTTTTATACCGAGCTATATAACAGCCAATTTGCGGCGGAATAAAGCTTGAGGCGATTGCAGAGCAATCGCCTCTCTTTTTTATTCGTTTTGTTTTTCCTTCCATGCAAAATAATCAAAGTGCACGCGGCAAAATCGGGTATATTGGATCTCGACTCTTGAAATTCCGCAAAATTCTTTTGGATTTAGTACATTATTGAAAAACGGCAATGAGGGAGAGGTTTCGGGAAGAACATCCGCAGAGAGGTCTTTCCAAACGTATTGCGCGTCGGAGACGTAGACTTGGATCGGAAAGCTACGCTCTACCTGGATCAATCCAACATATTGGATATCTTGTGTAGGACAAGCATTGTCAAGAGAAACACCGCCGTTTCTTTGATCGTATTTGACGGGAATATGACAGGAGCAGTGTGCAGTTGGTTCTGTTCCCTTGACAAAATATCCAATTTCCTCGCGGGAGCCCCTTGGATCTCTGCGACATGCCTGTGTGAGCAATTTTCCCGAATCCGCACAATAGGAATATTCCACCACGTTTTCTCCCGCCGAAAAGCTTTTCGGCTCATCTTGGGAGCTGTTTTTTAAAACGGTTCGCTCGTGTATTCGGGTCATAACGGCATCCCAGATGTTGATGCAAACATTACTACCGCTCAAGGCCTTGGGATACTCGTACCCGTACCAGACACCTCCGATAAAATAAGGCGTATATCCGATATACCAGCGATCGTAATTATTTTGTGTGGTGCCTGTCTTTCCCGCACAATCCACGGTATTTTGTAAAGTAACTGCCGTTGCTGTTCCCTTTTTTACCACGTTCTGAAGCATTCGATTCATTACCGCTGCATTGTCCGCGTCCAAAACTGCTCTGCCCTTGTATCGATTTTCCAATAAAATGCTTCCCAGACTGTCCGTCACCTTGTAGTAAGATCGGGGAGAATTGTAAATTCCTTCGTTAACAAAAATGGAATATGCGGCGGTAATTTCCCGAACAGTTACACCGTAGTTCATTTGTCCCAATGCCAAGGCGGCAAAATCCATGTCGGTTATATACGAACCGTTTTCGGTATATCCACCGGCAATCAGATTTTTCATATCCAGTTGATTGTATAAAAAATCAAAGGAGTTCTCGATTCCCAGCTCTTCCAACACACGTACAGTTACCGTATTTACCGAATGCTCCAGCGCGTAATTGACGTTCGTTAGTCCACGATAGATCCCGGTGGAATTTTTGGGCCAAGCCGTAGGTTGTATCAGGTCTCCCTTGTCAGCATCCAGATTATATTTTCCAAAATTGACGGGAACATCATCATATACGCTTGCCCAAGTGATCAATCCACGCTCCAGAGCAGGAGCATAAACGGAAAGCGGCTTGATAACAGAGCCTGCGGGGCGGCAGGTTTGTGTTGCAAAGTTTTGAAGCCGATTGGCAGACTTTGTTCCAACTGCTCCCGCCACACCTAAAATATCTCCGTTTTGCGGATCAATGATGATCATTGATGATTGCGGAGCTTCTCCGTTTGTATTCGCGTAAAAATGAGAGGTGTCGTCATAATATTTTTCCACGATCGATTGGATTTCGGGATCCATTGCGGTGTAAATCTTCAATCCCCCCGTATAGATCATAAGATTTGCCATGGTACGGCTGTAGCCCTTTTCCTTTATCAAGTCGTGAATGATGTCTTCTAAGACCATGTCCACGTACCAGGAGTTGATTCCTCCCGAATCGTATTTTTTGTTGATCTTCAAAACGGTATTTTGTGCAATTGCATTTTTTAGTTCCTCTTCCGTGATATATCCTTGTTGATACATTTCTTTCAGGATCAGATCTCTTCTGGCTTGATTGTTTTCCGGATTCTGGATCGGATCGTAATAGGACGGGCTGTTGGTAATGGCGGCGATGCAAGCGCATTCACTCAAGGACAGCTCCCACACATTTTTGGAAAAATAATATTCCGATGCCGCTTGAACGCCATAACAGCCTTGGGACAAATTGATGATGTTCAAATATAATCCGAGTATTTCCTGCTTGTCCATTTTTGTTTCAAGGTCCAATGCCCAGAAAATTTCCTGAAGCTTTCTCTGAAAGGAATACTCATCCTTATCCGTTACGTTTTTGATCAGCTGTTGCGTAATGGTAGAGCCTCCAAAGCTATCACTGAATTTTAGAAAATAGTTGATTCCCGCAGAGACAGTTCGTTTCCAATCCACACCTTTGTGCTCGTAAAAGCGTTTATCCTCGATACTGACAAAGGCGTGAATCAGATCCTCGGGTATGTTTTCAAAATCCACGTACACACAACGGTATCCGCCATATAAGGTCTCATTTGTCATCTCTATCGCCTTAAGCTTTCCGTCCTCCTCCGATTGGTCGTAATAATACAGTGTGGTGGAGGAATCCGAACCCACCATGGAAAACAAGGTCTCATCTACGTTTTTTTCAATGTTTTTATTCACGTAAATGGCAAACGCCATGACAACGATCAATCCAAAAATCACCAAAAACAGCAAAACAATCAATACAAATTTCAGGATCCCTTTCAAAGCCCTTCCCCACTTCCTCTATTTCTTCTGATTGTATTATTGCTATAAAATGGAATAATTAAACAAAAATCCGCTCATAATAGAAAAAAAGATGAAATAGGAAGCGAAATATGAAAAAAAGACAACTACTTACTATGACTTGTGTCTTTGGGCTGACCATGCTGATCATTTTATTTCTTGCCGTTGCGGTGTTTATCGATTCTATGCAAAAAAACAAGGCAATAAGCCCTGAAATTCAAACGGAATATGTATATGTTTACGTACCTGAGACAGGAAAGGAAGAAAGCTCAGAAACGGAGCCTACCTCCGAGCTTATCGGCTGGACGCTGAAGGAGCATCAAGGTCAGATCGGTATTTTTCAAAAAGACGGAACCTTGATTCGGGTGATCGAAACCTACGTAAAAACCCTCCCCGAGGCAGACCGAAGTATGCTCGAGGAGGGGATTTATGCCGATACAGAGCAAGCGCTCCGCTCTTTGATAGAGGATTATAGTGATTGATCATTTGAGAACGACGTTTTCTTTTCCGAGAAGCGCGGTCAATTCTCCGATCACGAAATCACTCACTCCGATACCGCTTGTGTGCTCCTGATATACGGCGGCAGAGCTATCATAAAAATAAACTCGGACGGGACCGTCAAAAATATCTACGAGATTACGGGCTTTCCTATATTCGGAGGATTGGAAGCTGCTCACCCGAAGATAAAGTTTGGAAAGCGGGCGCCCTGTTGCCATAGGCGAGGGCGTTTCGCTTTTTTTCATCTCTGTCGAGCTGGAGCTGAGGGCTGTGGCATTCGACTTTGCGGCGGGAACATATTTGCTGTTTTCGATCAGCTCCTGTACATCATTTACGAGGATTTTAGGAGCTTCCTCTTC
>JAZNVA010000125.1:0-2048 GCA_045592565.1 Eubacteriales bacterium
GCTACGATCCGACTTGGTAGACGCGGGCAACATTGACGCCGCAAATGCTGCATGGAACATTCTGATGTGTGCCGAGCTTTGCAACAACGTTTCCCGTTACGACGGCGTAAAATACGGCCACCGCGCTCAAAGCTTCTCGGGCATCGACGAGCTGTATACCAACAGCCGCACCGAAGCCTTTGGAGATCTGCTGAAAATGGCGATTCTGTTCGGATCTGAAACTCTTTCCACCGCAAATTACAAGAAGGTCTACGATAAGTGCCTGCGGACGCGCCGCGTCATCGTCGAGGAATTCGCCAAGCTGTTTTCTGAGTTTGACGCCGTGCTGATGCCCGCCGTATCCTCCTATATTTATACCGAGGATCAGATTGCGGCAAATAAGCAGCTCGCCTTTGAGGAGAATCTTTATACCGCTCCCGCCTCCATTACGGGACTTCCCGCCGTCGTTGCGGGAGGCGTCCAGCTGGTGGGACCTGCCTTCTCCGAGCATACGCTTCTGGATGGGGCAACCGTCATTACAGGGGAGGGAAGATAAGATGAGATATGAAACCGTCATTGGACTCGAGGTCCACGTAGAGCTTGCTACAAGCTCCAAGATCTTCTGCTCCTGCTCGGCGCATTCCTTCGGCGCCGATCCCAACTCCCACGTGTGTCCCGCCTGCTGCGGCATGCCGGGTATGCTTCCCGTGGTCAATAAGAGAGTTGTGGATTTTGGTATGAAGGCGGGTATGATGCTGAACTGTCACATTAACCGCACCACTACCTTTGATAAAAAGAGCTTTTACTACCCCGATCTTCCCGCGGCATACCAGACCACCCAGTGGTTTGCTCCCGTTGCCGTGAACGGAACGGTGGAAATTGAGACCTCCAAGGGGAAAAAGCAGATCCGCAACAAGCAGACCCACATGGAGGAGTATGCCGGTAAGCTGGTTCACGATATCCGTGAGGATACCACCCACGTGGATTTCAACCGCACCAGCGTTCCGCTGATCGAGATCGTCAGCCAGCCTGACCTGTCCTCCGCCGAGGAGGTCGAGGCGTATTTGGAGCGCCTGAAGACACTGCTTCGCTATGCCAGAGTCGCCGAGTGCGAGATGGCGCACGGTACCATGCGTTGTGACGTAAACCTTTCGGTTCGTCCCGAGGGAAGTGACAAACTGGGCGTGAGAGCGGAGATGAAGAACATGAACTCCATCGAGGCGATCAAGAGAGCCATCGAATACGAAACGGCAAGACATATCGATGCCATTGAGAACGGAACCGAGGTGCTCCGTCAGGAGACCAGACGGTGGGATGACGTAAAGGGGAAGAGCTACGCCATGAGAACCAAGGAGACGGCGGGCGACTACCGTTATTTCCCCGATCCTAACGTCATGCCCGTGGTCATTGACGACGCGTGGTTCGAGTCGATCCGAGCTTCCTTGCCCGAGCTTCCCGAGGTCAAGCGTGAGAGATATACAGGCGAGTACGGACTGAGCGACTACGACGCCGAGCAGCTCACCAAGAGCATCGCGCTGTGCGATTGCTTTGAGGGGGCATACGCGGTCTGCAAGTCCGCCAAGGACGCGGCAAACTGGATGATCTCCGAGGTGATGAGCATTCTCAACGCCAAAAATATGACCTACGATATGCTAACCGTGGACGGAAAGGCTCTGGGCGAGCTGATCCTTCTGGTAACGGGAGGTCAGGTAGGACGCGCCAACGCCAAGAAGATCCTCGCGGCAATGTTTGACGACGCCGCCATCGATCCCGCAAGGTACGCGGAGGAGAACGGATACGTCATGTCCAACGACACGGGCGCGGTGGAGGCAGTGGTCAAGGCTGCTGTTGAAGCGTCTCCCGCGGCGGTTGCCGATTATAAGAACGGCAAGGAAAAGGCACTCATGTCCATCTTCGGACGGTGCATGAAGGAGCTGAAGGGCAACTGCGACCCGCAGGTGCTCCAGAAGCTTTTGAAGGATACTGTCGACAGCCTTTAAAGCCAAAGTCCCAAGGACCTCTCCTTGGGACTTTTCTTTTACGAATTCATGACATTTTTTTAACGATAC
>JAZNVA010000126.1:0-19073 GCA_045592565.1 Eubacteriales bacterium
GACAGCTCCTGAGGAGTAAAGTTCTTGCCGTCGATTGTCTTCTTATACGCGGATCCCATCTCACGCTTGATACTGATAACAGTTCGGTCGGGGTTGGTGATCGCCTGACGCTTTGCCACCTGACCTACCATTCTCTCACCCGTCTTGGTGAACGCCACCACGGAGGGTGTCGTTCTGGCTCCTTCGGGGTTGGGGATCACGATGGGCTCGCCGCCCTCAAATACTGCTACACAAGAGTTGGTCGTACCTAAATCTATTCCGATGATTTTTCCCATGATTCAATCCTCCTTATGGGTTTTCAAAATTTATTTTATTTATAATTGAATTATAAATCCTTGTCAGTTTGCCACTTTTACCATGGCATAACGAAGCACACGGTCGCCCTTGATATAGCCCTTCATCAGGACTTCTACCACCTCGTTCTCCCCGTACTGCTCGTCGTCTACGTGCATCACCGCGTTATGCAGATTGGGATCAAAGGGCTTTCCCAGCGTCTCGATCTCGGTCACACCCAGCTTAGAGAGGGTTTCGGAAAAGCTCTTGAGAACCATTTCCAATCCCTTCCCTACGGCGGATTCCGCCACGTCGGCGGTGTTGTACTGCGCCGCCCGCTCCAGGTTGTCTAAGATGGGCAGGATCTGCGTCAGTACCTCGGCGCAGGAATCGGCGTAGATACCCTCCCGCTCCTTGGCGCTTCGCTTGCGGAAGTTGTCGTACTCGGCACAAACGCGAAGAAACTTATCATTGGCTTCTGCCAGCGCGGCGTCCTTCTCCGTGAGCGCCTTTTTGACCTCACTCAGCTCGCTCTCCAGCTTCTTTTGCTTTTTCTTCTCACCGCGGGGGGCTTTTTCTTCCTCGTGGGAAGCCTCTGCCTGTTCTTCGGTGTTAACCGCTTCCTCTACCGTCTCCTCGGCAGACACCGTCTCCTCAACGGTCTCCTCGGCAACGGTCTTTTTATTCTCCTCCATCATTTTCTCCTTTTCCTGTGATGGTATTTTGCGCAGGTGTTTCGGAGCCGATCATGCCCGATATATTTCCGACCAGATCGTCAATGGTCTCCAATACCTGCTTATAATTCATTCGTCTCGGTCCCAGAACGCCGATGACGCCTACCGTCCGTCCGTTCTTCTTGATGGGCTTGAATACCAGAGCCGAATTGTTCATCACCTTAACGGGGCTCTCCGAACCGATGAGCACATTGATCTCGTCGCTGTCTGCCTGAGATACCAGATCCAGGATCTCGTCCTGATCCTCAAGAGTCCCCAGAAGCTCGCCGAACTGCTGGGTATCCGAATACTCGGGATAGTTGAGCAGACGGTTGACTCCCGCCAGACGCATCTCGCCGCCGTCGATCTCGTTCATCACCTCGTAGACGCATTTCACCGCGGGGTTCACCAGATACGCTCCCTCTCCCATGGCGTTTTCCAGCTCCATAATAATAGGAAGGGTGATCATATCCGCTCCCTTGCCGCAAAGAGTCTCGTTGAATAGCTCGGTCAGTCGGCGAAGCTGCTCGGGATTGACCGCACCGGGGGCTTTGACCTTTTTGGTCTTTACCGAACCCGTAGAGGTGATCATCACCATAGCGAATTGTCTCTCGTCAATGAAAACGATCTCAAATTTGCTCATGGTCACCGAGGACGCCTTGGGCTTGATGGCGATCCCCGTATAGTTGGTCATGCTGGAAGCCAGACGCGATGCCGTCTCAAGGATCTGGTCGATCTCCGCCATCTTTGCCTTGAGAAGCTGATTGATCCGCACGACCTCTCGCGTGGTCTTGGCGTATTGCTCCACCAAGGTATCCACGTAAAAGCGGTAACCGAGCTCACTTGGCACTCTGCCCGCCGAAGTGTGAGGCTGTACCAGATATCCCATCTGCTCCAGCTCCGCCATCTCGTTTCGAATGGTTGCCGAGGAACAGGAGAGCAGATTACTCTGCATGATGGACTTAGAGCCCACGGGCTCTCCGCCTTCAATATGCGCCTCCACCAGTGATTTCAGGATCAGCTTTTTTCTCTCGCTCAATTCCTGATTGCTCTTACTCATCGGTATGCCTCCCTTCCGTCTGTTTTGATTCGATTTAGCACTCGTTTTCTTGGAGTGCTAAATCACTGATACAATTTTCTCACTTTTCCCTTCTTTTGTCAAGGGCTTTTCAAAAGAATTTTGTTAATTATTTGTGAACAGTGCTAAATTTGATCTCCATACCGTTAGTATACATCCGATCATACGGTCAGATACCCAACAAGCAAAAAAGAAAACGGCGTCCGCCGTTTTCCTTTGGATTTTATTTTGTTCTGCGCAACAGACCGATCCCGCTGACCTTACCGTCCGCAAGATCAAACTCGATCTGCATACCGCCCTTGCCGTATCCAAGGATCCCTCCCTGCTCCGAGGATGGCGTTCCGTATGCTTCCCGCACCTTCTCCTCGCTATCTCCGATACAAATACCGCGAGAGGTCTCGGCAAGGTCGTCCAGAAGCTCGATCTGGTCTACCACCTCGTCTCCGTCGGACTTCATCACGTACAGAGTCAAGCTGTCATAGCGGTAGCGGACGCGGGAATTCCCCTCGCCGCAATCAAAGATCTCATTTTCGCTGTTTGCCGTACCCAGCGCCTCCAGAATTTTCTCGGCGGGCTTACCAAGCTCGATCCTCACGCCGTCGTAGACCACGCAAAACGCGCTGTCCTCTCCCGACTCCTTCTCCTGCTCCTCACAGGATACCAACGCAGACACCATCATCAACAGCGCCAACAGCAGCGCCGCTATTCTCATCGTATTCTTCATTTTTCACTCTCTCCTTTTCTTTTTTGCGCCTCATAGGCGTCCACACGTGCCTGCCAACGCTCCGCCGTCTCGCTCTCGTCCCGACGGTCGGGAATTCCGTGTTCCTCCGCAAGGATCTCTCCGAAATACGCGGAAAGCTTTTCGGCACCGTACACGTTCAGGTGCACACCCCTGTCATAGGTATCGGTGGTAAAATCAATGCCGATGGCATCTCTCTCCTCAATAAAGTTGTAATAGGCAAGGTCATTCTTCTCCGCGTACGCCTCAATCTGCTCTTCCCACTGATCGTACCACCAGTATGCCCAGGAGTTGGTGGGAGCCTTGACCAGAATCAGCTCGCTTCCTTTTTCCTCGCACAACAGCCGCATTTTTTCCAAATAGTCCATAGCGGTCGCGGGTAGGGTATAGTCCGAGAGTCGCGCCCCCTCCTCCTCCGCCTCGGTCATGGGAACCACGCCCGTTTGCATCAGATACCCGCTGTGAGATACCGCGGGGGCATCACGGAAGGCGTAACGGAAATCGTCCTTCTCCAGCTGTGTGATCCGAGAATGGAAGCGCAGCAGCGGAAAGAGGTAGTCCAGCATATTCTCATCCTCGGTCATGGATGCCCGAATGGCATTCCATTTGGAGGAGGACCACCTCATGCCGTCCAAGGTCATGCGGTTAAACGCCTCGCTTTGGGGCGTACCGTATTTCAGCGCCAGTACGTTGAACACCACCGCCTTGGGCGTTTCGTATCGGAAGGTCTCCTCCAGCAGATAGTAGGACTGCCACGGAAGCTGCTGGGCGCTTCCCCGAATATAGGAGGAGATCCCAAACTCCTGCCAGAGAGTAGCAGGAGTAAAGCTCTCGTACACCTCGCAATCTCCCACGAAGATCACGTCGTGCCCGCCCGCCTGCGCGTAATATTCCCCGATCAGCGCCCCCTCGGGATTCTCCCGATATTTGGGCACCGTCAGCGCTTGCGCAAGACAGAGCAAAAGCGCGATCAACACGATCGCGCTAATGGCGATCAACAGTCTTTTCTTCATATTATTTTCCTAATCATTGATCAAAATTGATTGTAAATAAACTGGTTCGCATCGTAGCCCACGCCGTAAGCGCCGAGAAGCAGGACGGCGACAAGCAGGGCGCCGCACAGCGTCCATGAAAGGATCGGTCGGTCATACAACCGCTCCCGCACGTCCTTCTTGGCGGACAGCGAGCTTACGACGGAAACGGTGACGATACCTACCGCCAGAATGATCCAATCGGCTCCCGTCAGCCCCAGACGCATCACGCCGCTCGGCATCTGCGCCCAGTTGGGTACGGTGAGCATACTGCCCCACAGGAGGAAGGTCGTTCCCACGTCCCGATAGCAATCCAAGGAACGGATCAAGCCCATGAGCAGAAAGGTTCGCACCGCCATGAATTTTCCGTAGCCCCACGAACCCGTCAGCCTCGGAAATCTCTTATGAAACCGCGCGTAGATCGGCTCCAGCTCCTGAGAGACCAGGATCACCAGACAGTTCAGAAGCCCCCACACGATAAAATTCCAGCCCGCGCCATGCCAAAGACCCGTCAAAAACCACGTCACAACCGTGGCAAGATACACGGGAATCCGTTTCCCGATCTTGGTTCCAAGCATGCGGCGGCTCCACTTGGAAAGCTTCATCATTCCCCCCGTCACCGAGATGGGATAAAACACATAGTCGGTAAACCAGCTTCCCATGGTAATGTGCCACCGTCTCCAGTATTCCTTGGTAGACCGAGAGGAAAAGGGACGGTCAAAGTTCTCGGCAAGGCGGATCCCAAGGGATTCGGCAATGCCGATGGTAATATCGATACCTCCCGTAAAGTCGGCGTAGATCTGCACCGAATACAGAAGGATCAGCAGCAGCACGTATCCCCCCCGATACTCATCGGGAGCGTCCAGCATGGTGCGCATTGCCACCAACACGCGGTCGGCGATCACCAGCTTCTTGAAATACCCCCAAAGGATCCGCTGCAAGCCGTATGTAAAGGCGCGACGGTCAAAGGAACGGTTCTCGTAAAGCTGAGACGCCAGATCGGAATGGCGGGAAATCGGTCCTTGCACCAGCTGAGGGAAAAAGCCCACGAACAGCGCAAGCTTCAGCGGGTTTTTCTCCGCCCGTGTCTTCCCCCGATAGACGTCGATCAGATACCCCATGGTCTGGAAGGTATAGAAGGAGATCCCCATGGGCAAAAGCAGATCGGGGATCGTCAGTCCCGCCTTGCCAAAGGCGTTCAGTACCGAATTGAAATTAAAGACGGCAAAGGCGGTGTATTTGAGGACTGCCAGAATCCCGAAGTTCAGGATCAGTCCCCACAGCAGGATATGAAAACGCTTTTTCTTTTCCCTCGCCCGATATGTCTTTCTCTCGCTCTTTTCCAGTTCCCCTCCGCGCTCAGCGAGATACGCCTCCTCCCGCGCGGAATTTTTCGCCATCAGGCGGGAGACCAGATAAGACGAGAGGGTGGTGATCAGGATAACGATCAGACAATCCCAGCCCGCAAAGGCGTAGAACACGTAGCTCCCCGCCAACAGCACACCCCACTGCCATTTTTTCGGCAACAGGTAATACGCAAGAAACAGAAGGCACAAAAAAGCGATAAAGCCGTAAGAGGTAAACAGCATTCGCGTCTCCCTCGCTTACGCTTCGTCCAAGCGGTTGATCAGCGCCATCAGCGCCTCGGCGGAATTGAAGTTCTCGGGAACGATCTCCTCCGCGGGGATCGCCACGTCAAACTCCGAATGGATCTCGGTGACCAGCGTCACGATATCGAGAGAATCCAGGATCCCCTCGTCCACCAGATCGGTAGCGGTGGCAAAATCCACGTCGGGGTGGAGAGAGGAAAGAATTTCAAGCAACTGTTCCATAATTTTACTCCTTTATGGGTTTTCCATTATCATCGTTAAAGAGTCTGCGCCCGCTCCTTGAGGGTTCGGCGGTCGATCTTGCCGTTGTCGGTAAGAGGCAACGCTTCCAGTAACACGTACAGCGCGGGCATCATATAGCGAGGCAGATAGGTGGATAGGGCGGCGGCAAGAGCCTTTTCGTCGGTATCCCCCACGAAATACAGCACGATCCGCTTCCCCTCTCCGTCGTAAACACAGCAGGCGCGGCGTATGCCCTCCGCCTTCAGCGCGGCGGCTTCGATCTCTCCAAGCTCAATGCGATGTCCCATGTGCTTGATCTGAGAATCCTTGCGGCAGACGAACACCAGCTCACCGTATTCATTGTACCGTCCCACGTCCCCCGTGCGATAGATCAACTCAGGATAGGCGGTATTCAGGGGATTTTGGCAAAACACCTCCGCCGTCTTTTCGGGATTGTTGTAATATCCCATGGTCAGACAGGTTCCCCGCATACAGATCTCTCCCGTCTCTCCGTCCGCGGCTCGCTTGCCTTCGTCGGTGAGAAGGAGGATATCGGTATTGTCAAAGGGAACGCCCACGGGAATCGGCTCATTCTCCGCAAGGGCGCGGTCGGCTTTCCAGTAGCAGGACATACCCGTCGCCTCGGTGGGACCGTAGAGATTATAGAAGGTGGCGTTCGGCAGAGCGGCGCGCCACAGATCGTATTGCTTTCTCGGAAAGACCTCACTGCCGAAGGCTACCGTGGTCAGTGTCCCGGGCACACGGCTCTCCAGCGCGCCCAGTGATGAGATCTGCACCAGAGCGGACACCACCCAACAGACGGTGTTGATCTTATATTCGTCCAAATAATCGATCAGGCGCACGGGAAAGGAAAAGAGCATCTTGGGCACGAAATAGGTGGTCGCCCCCAGCTTCAGCGTGGGCATCAGCTCCTTCAGGGGTGCGTCAAAATAGAGGGGCGTTTGATTGGCAAATACCGTCTCCTGTGAGAAGTTCAGCGCCTCGGACAGCGAATCGGTATAGTCGATCACCGAGCGATGACATGCCACTACCCCTTTTGGGATCCCCGTAGAGCCTGAGGTAAACACCACGTAAATGGGATCGGTGTCGCATTGACGGCGACGGATCTCCCCCAGACGGGCGTAAGAGATCTCATTTTCCGCAAGCTCATCGTAAAGATAGGTATGCGCCACGCCCAGCGTCTCGGCTTTTTTGAAATTTTTGGAGTCGGCGATCAGAGCGCGGGGCTTCAGATTCTCCAGAATGGCGCGCATTCTCGCCTCGGGCATCTTCTCGTCCAGACACACGTAAAAGCAGCCCGCGTAGATCGTACCGAGAAAGGCAGTGACTGTCCTCGGGTGCTTGTCCATGAAGATCACCACGGGCTCGCCGTAAAAGCCTTTCTCCGCAAGGAAGCTCCCGATGGCGGCGGCGCCCTTTTGCACCTCACCGAAGGTCATTCCCTCCTTGCCCGTGGAAAAAGCAAGCTTATCGGGTAGCCGCGCGGCGGTATGCTCCAGATAGGTCAGTATATTTTTTCTTCGCATCGTTTTCTCCCGTTAAGAAAGGGGTGTCGTTTCGATCGTTGGGAAATTCTTATATTGGCTCTTGTCAAAGGTATAGAATCCAAGTGTATTGGGGTTCTGTTTTGCCGTAGGAGACGTCCGATAACTTTGCAGCTTTTCCTCGGTAATCAGACAGGAGTTGGATTTTCCGTCGGAAAAGGTTCCCGCAAGACGGGTAGCGTCATAGTAGTACCACTTGGGCGCGTCCTTCGTTCCTACGTTCACCGCCTGCCAGAAGTGAGTTCCGCCGTGGATCGTTCCCGCGGCTCTCTGGATTCCGATATTTTCAATGCCGAAATACTCAAAAAACGCCTTGGACACGGAGTAGTAGGTATAGCAATCTCCCCTCATGCGTCCCATGCTCAGCGTAACGATGGCTTCCTCCACCCAGTCGGTCTCCCAACCCGTACGGATCCCGTTCTGGATCTTCTGTCCTTGGGCATTGGATTCATCGCTGAAATAAATATTGGCGTCATCCTTACCCTTTGCGGGTGACTTGACGAATTCATAGATCTTTCGCACCTGCTCGGTCTTGGACATCTCCTTGGTAATACCAAGTGCCTCGGCTTTGGCGGCGATCATGCCCATCAGCCGCTCCTCGGTATAGGTGGGATCGGCGGTGATCACCAGCGTCAGGATATAGGATGCCTTCTTTCCCGCCTCGTTGGTTGCCGTATAGCGGACCTTATAGGTCCCCGCCTTGGTGGTATCCACCTCGGAATTATCCACGGTCAGCTCGGCTTTCTCGTCGCTGACGGTCACGTAGCTCTTATATTGGGGCTTGTCCCCGATCATCAGGGTAACGGTGTTGTTCTTCGGGCCCGTGATACGGAAGCCTCCGCCCGATGGGGAGTCTCCCTCGTCCTCGCGGTCGCCACGGGGCTTATCGTTGTTCAGCAGCAGCGTAACGCCCGCCGCCACACCCGTGATGAGAATGGCTGCCGCCAGTGCGATCACGGTGATTTTTATGATCAGCGTCACCAGCCTCCGATGTGTCTGCTTTTCCTGTCGGTATTGCTCCATATCGCTCTTATATGACATGATAATCCCCTCCGTTTTCCATGGTCGGGCGCTCAGGCAGCCCCCTCTATTATAGGCGGAAAAGTCCCGCCGCGATTCAGTCAGATCCAAAAAAGAATATACACAATTATTATACAACAGACACCCATCTTTGTCAATGCCCATTTCCCCTTTTCGGTGGATTTTTTGAAGTTTTTTCAAATAAATTTCAAACAAAAAAGGGGTGTCAGAGCACCCCTTGCGGTTTCTTATTTTCGTGTTGGAAAATGGGGGCGGCAGAGGTAGGTCCGATACCCCTCCGACTCCAACGCAGCCTTGGCGCTTTCGGCTTGTGTCTCACTCTCAAACAGCCCGAACACCGACGGTCCGCTTCCGCTCATCATGGCAACGTCGGCACCGCTCCGTTCCATCAGCTCCTTCGCCCGCGCCGCAACGGGACGGCGGGCAAGGATCGGCTCCTGAAAGATATTGTAGGTCGCCTCGGCAAGTGCGCCAAGGGAGCCGTTCTCACAGGCAAGGCGGAGCGCATCGACATTTTTGGGCAGATAGGAACTGTTTTCCTCAAATCCGTCCCAAAGCTCGTCGATCAGCCCGTACGCCCAAGGGGTGGAAACCCCCTCTCCCTCGCAGGTCACCAAAACGGTACAGTCGGGCATGGGTGGGAATTCGTGAAGCACGTCTCCCCGACCGTCGGCATACGCGCAGCCCTCAGCAATACAAAAGGGAACGTCCGCACCCAGAGCGGCGCCCAGCGCGCACAGCTCCCCGACGGTCAGCGGTTCCCCCATAAGACGGTTGATGCCCCGCAGAGCCGCCGCCGCGTCGGCGCTTCCCCCTGCCATTCCCGCCGCCATGGGGATCGATTTTTGGATATGGATATGGACGCCCTCGGTCTGCCCGATCTTCTCAAAAAAAAGTGCGAGCGCTCGGCAGGCAAGATTTTTTTCGTCGGTGGGAACTCCCGGCACGTTACAGCTCAGACTCACGCCGCCCCCATTCTTGATCGTCAGAGTGACCTCGTCAAAAAGGGTGACGGTCTGCATCACCGTTTCCACCCGATGATAGCCCCCGTCCAATCTGCCCGTTACGTCCAGATGTAGGTTGATCTTGGCATACCCTCGCTCACATACCTCTTTCATCTCACCCATTTGCTCGCGTCTCCCTTCTCCGTGTTTTCTGCTTACACTATATCACAGTTTTTTTCGTTTTTCAAGCAAAATCAGGAAAATTTGTGTTTATTGTGTTAAATTTCTCCTTACCTATTGACTTATAATTAAAAAAAATATAAAATAGAATAGACATATACTGTCGAGGATTCGGATTTTTTGGTTCCGTATCCCGAGAAAGGATCGTTTATCCATGAGCAACGAAGAAAAAAACATCGGCGCGGAAAGCGGACAAACCTCCACGCCGCAAAATACACAGCCACCGAAAAAGAAGGGCGTCCATACGGCGGCTCTTGTTTGCGCGATCATCTTTATCGTGCTGTACGCCGTGGTGAATATCGCCTCCTTCTCTCAGATCCTTTCCCGCCTGATGTCGGTTCTTACCCCCATCATTCTGGGCTTTGGTCTGGCACTCCTGCTCAATCCCTTGCTCAAGCTCTTTGAGCGGCGCGTGTTCGGTAAGGTAAAGAACAAGAGCGTGGTGCGCGTTCTGTCCATGCTCCTGACCTATCTTTCGGTGATTCTTCTGTTGGTGGCGTTTGGATTTCTGGTGATCCCCCAGCTTATCGAGAGCATCAAGAATTTTGCCCAGAATTTCAACGGCTATCTCAACAGCACCATTGAAACCATCAACCGCTTTCTCTCCGATTTCGTGGGTAAGACCCACACCGAGGATATCATCGACTCCGAATCGGTCATGGCGGCGATCTCCCGTATCCTGTCCGACTCGGGCGACCTGTTCGGCGGTGTGATGAATTACGTGGTCCAGTACGGCATGGGACTTGTGGTCGGCTTGAAGAACATCCTCTTTGCGATCTTCATCTCCATCTACGTCCTTGCCTCCAAGGAGCGGCTGAAGGCTCAGGTCAACAAAGCAACCACCGCCCTGCTCAGCAACAAGGAAAAGCGTCGCTTCTACCGCTACGTCCGTTTGTGCAACAAGACCTTCGGTGGGTTCTTCATCGGCAAGCTGATCGACTCTCTCATCATCAGCATCCTGACGCTGGTGGTCATGCTCATTTTCCGTATGCCCGTACCGCTCCTGATCGCCACCATCGTAGGAATTACCAATATCGTTCCCGTATTCGGTCCCATCATCGGTGCCGTTCCCTGCTTCTTCCTGATCTTCATCGTCAGCCCATCCAAGGCGTTGATCTTCCTTGTGCTGATCCTTCTGATCCAACAGCTGGACGGCAACGTGATCGGTCCGAAGATCCTTGGAAACACCACGGGCATCAGCACACTGGGAGTAGTCATCTCCATCATCATTATGGGAGATTTCTTCGGTCTTGTGGGCATGATCCTCGGCGTTCCCCTCTTTGCTCTGGTGATCGCCATCTGCAAGGAATTCATGGAATACCGTCTCCGTAAGAAGGGACTTCCCACCAACACCGCGGAATATTACGCCACCGATTCTCTGGTGGATCCCCATGAGGATCACGAATCGGTATCGGCAAAGATGTTCAAAAACATCGGCGCCTTCTGTATGAAGATCGTCCGATTGTTCTGCAAGAAGAAAGAAAAGAAAGAAAAACAAGAGAAAGAAAGCGAAAACCATGAATAACGATACAACGACACAAAGAAAAGGCGGGATCTCGGTAGACAC
This sequence comes from Eubacteriales bacterium, assembly GCA_045592565.1. Lineage (GTDB taxonomy): Bacteria > Bacillota > Clostridia > Oscillospirales > CAG-272 > HGM12713. The sequence continues at coordinate 11,027 of JAZNVA010000126.1, forward strand.
CGAGCATATCTTCCCCATTATCAAAAAATGGCTTTATTCCGAGAAGGATATCTTCCTCCGCGAGATCGTCTCCAACGCCTCCGACGCGATCACCAAGCTCCGCAGACTGGAGTCGCTTGGCATTCGTGACGGCATGGGAGAGACCTACCGTATCACCGTAACGCTGAACGCCGACGAGGGAACTCTGACGGTGGAGGACAACGGAATCGGTATGACCGAGGAGGAGCTGACCAAGTACATCTGTAACATCGCCCTTTCGGGCGCCGTGGATTTCATCAGCAAATACGAGGGTGAGACCGACGGCTCCAAAAACGGCATCATTGGTCACTTCGGTCTCGGCTTCTATTCCGCCTTTATGGTCAGCGATCGGGTAGACGTGGTCACCAAATCCTATACCGACGCTCCCGCTATTCTCTGGAGCTGTAACGAGGCGGGCGAATATGAGACTGCTCCCGCCGAAAAGACCGGGCACGGTACGGCGGTGATCATGCATATCGCAGAGGGAGAGAAGGAATTCCTTTCCGCCTCCCGCATCCGCGCCATGCTGGAGAAGTATTGCTCCTTCATGCCCGTGGAGATCTATTTTGAGGATACTGCCAAGGCAGAGGCAAAAAAGGAGGGAGAGGAGGAAAAGATCCCCGAACCCATCAACGACGTCAATCCCCTCTGGCAGAAGCAAGCATCGGATTGCACCGACGAGGAATATAAGGAATTTTACCGCAAGGTGTTTCTTGACTACAGAGAGCCTCTGTTCCACATTCACATCAATGCCGACTATCCCCTGAACTTCAAGGGAATCCTCTATTTCCCCAAGCTGGCAAACGAATACGAGACCATTGAGGGACAGATCAAGCTGTATTATAATCAGGTCTGGGTCGCCGACAACATCAAAGAGGTGATCCCCGATTATCTGCTCATGCTCAAGGGCGTTCTGGACTGCCCCGAGCTTCCCCTGAACGTCTCCCGAAGCTATCTCCAGACCAACACCTACGTGTCCAAGGTCTCGGCGCATATCGTCAAGAAGGTGGCGGATAAGCTCACCTCGCTTTGCAACACCGACCGCGAAAAATATTCCGCTATCTGGTCGGATATCGGTCCCTTTCTCGAATACGCCTGCATGAAGGACAAAAAGTTTTACGACCGCGTCAAGGGAGCGATCCTGCTTCCCCTCACCGACGGCTCGGCGCAGACACTCAAGGAGTATTTGGAATCTTCCAAGGAAAAACACGAAAACACCGTTTATTACGCCACCGACAAGGCTCTGCAATCCCAATATATCGATCTGTTTGAGGCGCAGGGCATCAAGGTCGCGCTGTTGGACAAGCCCATTGATACCCAATTTGCTACTCTGCTGGAGCAATATAACGAGGGCGTGAAATTCCTTCGCGTGGACGCCGACATTGCCGACGTGCTGAAGGGAGACGGAGAGATCAGCGAGAGTGAGACGCTCAAGACTGTCTTTTCCGATGTCCTCGGAGAAAAAGTCGCCCTGAGATTCGACGCACTGAAGGACACCGAGCTGCCCGTGATGCTGAACGTATCCGAGCAATCCCGCCGCATGGAGGAGATGATGCGTCTTTACAACATGAGTGAGGGTTCCTTCCCAACGGAAAGCACGCTGGTACTGAACACCGCCTCTCCCCTGATCCGAAAGCTGGAAACGGTCGCCGACGAGGATCCTGACCGCGCGCGGGAAATGGCGTCTTATCTGTATCAGCTTTCCCTGCTCTCCCAGAAGAAATTTTCCGCTGAGGAGATGCGCGCCTTTATGAAGGACAGCGTGGCGCTGTTGATGAAGCTGTAAGCGATACGGAACGGTTCGCGGAGCGAGCACTCTCGCGGACCGTTCCTTTTATTCAAGGAGGTTCTATGAACGAGCTGGAAGCGGCGAAGATCCTTGCGGACAATCTTCGCATCTTTTCGGAGCGGGGTGAGCTGTCGGCAAAGCAAAGACGGCTATGCGCCGAGGAGCTTTGTTTGCGTTGGAGTCAGTCCGAGCCCGATCAGACAGCACAGGAGCGTTATCGAAGCTTTTGCGGGCTGATCCCAGATGCCATGCCTGAGGACAAGGCGCTTCTCTGTCGTCATCTATCGGGACGGCTGAAGGAGAAAGAGGGCTTTGGCGGCGAGGATATGGGCGTGGCGGGAAGCCACGGGCGGATCGCCTTGGTGCGAAACCGATATACAGAGGAGGCCTTTTCCTGCTTTTCCGAGATCGTCAGCGGAGCGAAGCCCCATTATCCCTCCTCCTTTACCGAGGTCTGTGAGGAAGTATTCGACCATCGATGCGAGTTCGGGATCCTTCCCGTGGAGAACACACAAGACGGTCGCCTATTCAGCTTTTACACCATGCTGAACCGCTACGAGCTTCGGATCTGTGCCGATTGCGTGCTGGAGACCGAAGGTCCCGCGGGGGTGATCCGCTTTGCCCTGATCGGCAGACATATGCCCGACCGTCTTCCCCGTGAGGTGGATGGCTGGAATCTGGAATGCTCGGTCACCGCTCCCATCGGAGAATTTCCCGCCGATATCCTACGCGTCGCGCCCATGTTCGGCGCCACACTGCAAAAGATCGATTCGCTCCCCGTGTTATATGACGACGGGCTGGCGCGGTTTTATTTCACCTTCCGCCTGCCCCGCAAGGAGGCAATCGCGCAGGATCTGTATCTGACCATGGAGCATCCCTACTACGCTCCCATCGGATATTACCCGTCTCTGACGGAATTTTGATAAACTTAACAATCAAAGAAAGGAAAGAATATGGAACACATTACGTATAAGACACGGGGTGTCTGCTCCCGACAGATCGAGATCGACGTGGAGGACGGCGTGGTCGCCAAGGTACGTTTTCTGGGCGGTTGCGCGGGAAATACCCAAGGAGTGGCGGCGCTCATTGAGGGAATGGCGGTAGAAGAGGCGATCCGCCGACTGAGCGGCATCCGTTGCGGCTTCAAATCCACCTCCTGCCCCGACCAGCTTGCCTGCGCCCTGCGGGAGTATCAGCAGAAATAATCCTCCGAAAGACGGGGCGTCAACAAGGATGCCCCGAATTTTTTCAAAAAGCTCTTGACAAATTTCATTTTTGTGATATAATTATTTGGAATGGTTACAAGGATACCATTCAAAATCGGGACTATGTTCCCAAGAAACGTAAGGAGAAGGTCAGATCGTGGACGGCGGCGACAGTAACAGTCGAAGTATCAATTTCACATTCAAATACTGACAGTTTTATGCATAACCTGCGTCGATAAAGGGCTCAGGCTATGCTTTTTTGCGTTTGTCCCCCTCTCGCTCTCTCCAAGCACGATCCGCCACGCGCGGAAATACATTATTTTTTAAGGAGTTAGTCATGCCTGAAGGTAGTCTACTCAAAATCATTCTGATGCTCATCTTCCTCGCCTTCTCCGCTTTTTTCTCATCCAGTGAGACGGCATTCACCTCGTTCAATCATACGAAAATGAAAACCATTGCCTCCGAGGGTAGCAAGCGCGCGGAGCTGGTTTTGAAAATGTCCGAAAATTACGACAAGCTGCTCTCCACCATTCTGGTAGGAAACAACATTGTCAATATCGCTCTTTCCTCCATTGCCACCATCTGGTTCATGCAGCTGTTGGCAAGCACTCCCGTTCACGGATACTATTCGGTGATCTCCACCGTCGTTATCACGATTGTAGTCCTGATCTTCGGCGAGATCTCCCCCAAGAGCCTTGCCAAGGAAAAGCCCGAGGCATTTGCCATGGGCGTTGCCCGTATCCTTTGCTTTGTTTCCGCGATCCTGACCCCCGTCAACCTGATCTTTATGCTCTGGAAGAAGCTTCTTTCCAAGATCTTCAAGCCCGGCGAGGCGGATACCGTTACCGAGGGTGAGGTGCTGACACTGATCGACGAAGCCCACGAGGACGGAAGCATTGACGAATACAACAAGGAGCTGATCGAAAACATTTTTGACTTCGACGATCTCTCCGCAGGCGCCATCTCCACTCACCGCACCGATATGTCCGTGCTTGCCGCCGACGGCAGCGCGGAGGAATGGGAGGAGATCATCTACAACAGCCGATATTCCCGTTATCCCGTGTACGGCGAGGACGTAGACGATATCGTGGGCGTTCTGGACGCGAGAGAATATTTCCGTCTGGAGGATAAATCCCGTGAATCGGTCATGGAGCATGCCGTCAAGCCCGCGTATTTTGTTCCCGAAACCGTAAAGGCGGACGTCCTGTTCCGCAATATGAAGCAAAACAAGGAATCAGTCGCCATCGTTCTGGACGAATACGGCGGCGTGCAGGGTATCATCACCTTTACCGACCTTGTGGAATGTCTGGTGGGCGAATTTGCCGAGACCGACGAGGATGAGGAAAAGGCAGAGCCTATCGTTTCCTTGGGCGAGAATCGCTTTGAGATCAACGGATCGGTCTCCATCGCCGACGTAGAGGACGCGCTGGAGATGGAAATCTCCGATTGCGATTCCGATACCTTCAGTGGATTCGTGCTGGGACTTTACGGCTCCATCCCTGAGGACGGAGCTACGCTGGAGCTTTCCACCGAGCAGATGGATATTCAGGTTCTCACCATCAACGAGCACCGTATTGAAAAAGCGATCATTGATCTGAAGCTCCACACCGAGGAGGACGAAAAGGACTCTGAGGAAAAATCCAGGAGCGAAGCGGCTCAGGCGTGATCCAAACAGAAAAAAGGCAGTTGCACATGCAACTGCCTTTTCTCTTTACGTAATTTTCTGGCAAAAGGATCGGGTAAATTTTCCAAGGGAATCAAAATCCATGCAAGAGACATAGATCCGCTCCAGCTCGAAATGGTACCGCCCCGCATCGGCAAGAGCGTCCACAGCCGACGTCAGCAGGGCGTCCTCCATTCGTTTGTTGATCCGAAAATCCACCTTGACATCCTTCAGAAGCTCCCCATTGACAAAGCGCTTCATGTTCACCCTGCCGTCCGCCTCGCGGCTCTGCGGCTCTCCCAGAATCAAGCAGATCCCGCTCTCACGGAACAAAACGGCATCGGGAAGGTCGGGGGACAGCGGCTGATACGAGACCGTCATGGCGCACTCCCGCCGTCTACCCTCTTCCATCATAGCCAAAAGGAAATACGCGCCCGTTTCGTAATAATCGTCCACAACGAACAGACGCGTGGCTGCTCTCTCGTAGGTATCCAACCGAACACTTCCCTTCATACCGATCGCGCCCAAAAGCGCGGGAGTGAGAGAATATCCCTTTCCCCGGGGGATCCCTCTTGCCAACCGATCCACTGCCCCCGCCATTTTTTCCGACCGAAGGGCGGGCAGCACCAGCTCCCGATTGACACGGGAGACCTCCTCCGCCGCGGACAAAAATCGGTATGCCCGACGGTAGGCGGCGCTTTTCAGCGCCCCCAAGGATACGATCTCATTGTAACACCGCGCAAGGCTCTCCCCATCCCAGAATTCTCCCAGATTCACGATCTCATCCCGTGCGCCCGGGATCTTCGGCTCCACCGTATGGGGCGCCGTTCCGTCCATGACCGCGATCCGTCCGTCCAGGATCAGCCCATCCAGAGAATCGGGATCGGAGGAGCAGAAATAATACCGCACCTCCATTCCAAGTCCTTCGGCATGCTCCGCGATCTGACGCATAAAGCTGCTCTTTCCCGTTCCCGGACCGCCTTGGAGAATATACCGTCGCCGTATCTCCGCGCCCTCGAAAACGGGCTCGTAAAAGCTGACGAATCCCCGCCCGCTGTTAGCGGCGGCAAAGTAGACCTCCTTTGCCGCCGATCCCTTATCCGATGTATTTGTTTCTTTTGCTTGCTTCATTCGGCTCTACCTCCTGCCAACTTTGTTGCTGCATTACAGCATATGTCACGCGTCGGCGTTTGGTGTGCCGAAGGACTTATCGCTCGATGATGGTTACGTGAACGGGCTCGATCCCCGCCTTGCTGTAAACGATCTCATTGATCTGTGAGATCTGAGCGGCGCTCAAGCCCTCGGATTTCACAACGATACTGGCATCTCCGCCGCTGATGACCGCCACACACTCCTCAAAGCCCTTGGCAACGATCAGAGCCTCGATATTTGCCTCGGTCGCCATGATGTTTGCCAGCTTGTTGATCTCTGCCAATGCCTCGTTCTTTGCCGTCTCAGTCGCTGACGCGTTATCCACTACGGACTGGAGCACCTCGATCGCCTCATCACGGGTGCGCTGACGGCTGACCTGTACGCTGGAGAAATAGGAGTCCGCGGTCTGCTCGGTGTTATCGGTGGAAGGAGCGGTATCGGTGGCACCGTCCGTATTCATTCCCGCCGACTGATCGTAATCAAATCCGTCGTCCTCCTTGGCAAAGATCATCACGTTCACCACCACCGCCGTGGCAATGAGCAGTACCGCGCCGAAAATAATGAAATTTCTCTTTCCCACCTTTCGGCAAAAGCTCTTGACTTTGTCTTTCCAATTTTCCATTTTCATAGTTCAATCCTCCGAAATGTTTGATACGCTACATATATATGGGACAACGCCTCGCTTTATGACTGTCGCGCGGGGGCAACGAAAATTTTATTGCTCCCCAGATTATACGTGGCGGCGACCAAGGACACGATATTTTCCCGAACGGCGGGATCTCCGCCTCCCGTACAAACAATCCCGATCCCCGCGATCTCGGGATTTTCAAAGCAGACAAGGATCGCCTCCTCCGAGCTACCGCTTCCCGTCAGGACCGTACTGTTTTTATATCCTGAAGAGGTAGATTGGGAATCGGTGGCGTACACCGACCGATAGCCCCCCTTCAGGGTAACGGCAACGCTTACGCTTCCCGCACCCTTGACACGGGAGCAAAGCCCCTCCACCTGTGTCTCCACCGAACGGGCATAGGACTCGGGATCGGGCAAGCTTCGGTCGGATTCCGCCTTTTCCTGTCCCTGCTCGCCCCCGATGCTTCCCCAGATCAAGAGCAGGATCCCCAGTATCGCCAGCGGTAGCAGAAGCCACAGACGGCGATCCCTCTTCTGCATTTTTATGATGTTTTCCGACATACTTTTTATTCTCCGTTCATAAGTTCTTTTTGGTTTTTTTGTAAAATATTATTTTTTTCGGTATTTTATTCATAAAAAACCGTGCATCTGCAATCCATGTAATTCTCCACCCATTCGATAATCCGATGAGGATCGGCAAAGATCGCCTCCGTTCCCAATGCCACTGTCACCTCCACCGAATATTCATTATCATTTTTCGGCTGTATTTTCACAAAGACCTCCAGCGCATCAGGAGGAAGATCAAACTCCTTGACCAGTGAAGAATACAAATATTCCTCCGCTTGTCTTTCCCCACCCGCCAATAAGGATTGCTTGTAAATTTCATCATAATTTATCGTTTCATTCTCACCGATCTCTCCCAGCATATTTTCCAAGGAAAGCTCCGAATCCAACCAAAGAGACAGAATGGGAGCGATCATGGCGCACAGCAAACAAAGAAGGCTGAGCAACCGCACGTACGGCTTCATCTCTCCCTCGGGAGCGATCATTCCCACGATTCCACCCAATAATGCGACCGAGATCAGAGACATCAGATATCCTTCCATGCCCTCACCTCACAGGATCGCCACGGTCGTCCGCACAAAGATGGTCAGGGCGAGAATGAACATCACCGAGGTCATAGAAACCGCGGCGATCATACACCCCCAGACGGTACCCAGCTCAGAAAGCAAACGGCTCTCCCCCTCGCATCCCAGCAGATCCGCTACGCCGCCGCCGAGCAGAAAGGCAAGTCGGGTAAGGAGCAATTCTACCAACGTCGGCAACGTCAGCAGGAACACAAGGATGATTCCCCCGATACCCACCACACTTTTGAGATACTGCACTCCCGACGCTACCGTACGTAGGGTTTCCCCCACCGAGCCGCCTACCACGGGGATCACCGTGGCACTCACCGTCTTTGCCGCCCGCGCGGTGGTGCTGTCCGCCGCGGCTGTCAGGGCGGTTTGAGAAGAAAGGGATGCCAGGAGAATCGTCATGGTGATCCCCAGCAGAAAGGTATAGATCTTTTTGGTAGCGGAGGCAAGCCCC
>JAZNVA010000127.1:0-6730 GCA_045592565.1 Eubacteriales bacterium
AGTGCCAAGACAAATTCTCCTTTACATTCCCGCAAAGGTGTGCTATAATAAATTTAAGAATGGCGTTGGATTTTATGAGCGAAGCCTGAAGTTTAAAGTAACAGAAAGGAAATATTTTTATGAAACTATCGTCCTCAACCGGTGATTTCAGCAATTATGTTGACCGTATAGATAAAAAGGTTGAATGCTTCAAGGAAACAAAATTTAAATATATCAATTTAGAGCAGACCGGCAATACGCCTGATTTGTATTACAAGGCGGAGGATGACTGGAAGCTCTTTGCCGAATCTTGTGCCAAAGCAGCGGAATTTGCCGACATAAAGTATGTTCTTTCCCACGCGCCCTGCTTGCATAGCGCGGTGCTCCCCGCATTGAATAATAAAAACGACGAGACGTACCGAGCAAACGTTAGAACCATACGCCGTTCAATAGAGGTATGCCACGCCTTGTCTATTCCTCGCATCGTAATTCATGCGTGTACGGATCCGTCCTTTACGAAGGATACTTTTTATAAGTATAACAGGATGTTTTATGCGGAATTTTTCGACCTTGCGGAAAAATATGATATCACTATAATGACTGAAAATTGGGATAATGATGATACGCTGTTTTCTACGGGCAAGCAAATGAGTGAATTTATTGAATATGTAGATCATCCTTTGCTTGCGGCTTGCTGGGATACCGCACACGGGAATATTTCACAAGATGCCCGCCAAATCGGACAGTATCAGAATATTATTGCCCTTGGAGATAAGTTAAAAGGACTTCATATATCTGACAATTTCGGTGACGTTCATCATCACTCATGGCCCTTTGCGGGAATTATAAATTTCGATCAGATCATGCAGGGACTTCTTGACGTTAATTACGACGGTTATTTTAATTTTGAAGCATCCTATACGCTGTTACACCACAAAAATATACCGCATCACCGTAAGCCTTGGGAAAATAGGGGGGATACGGTGACAACCTTGCTCGATCCTCCCATAGAGCTAAAGCAAAAGGCGGTGGATCTTTTGTACGATATCGGGAAATACATACTGGAAGCTTATAATTGCTTTGAAGCATAATAGAAAAGAAGAGAAGTTAATGAATATTACAGATCGATCAATATCTGCATTGATCGAGGATATTATGTTTTGAGGGCTGCCTTCGTCGCTTGTTCTTCTCTCTTCTCTAAATTTTTCTTTCTCCTTAAATATATTGACATTCCTTGTTGCTTGTGATATAATCAAATCGTATTATGGCGAAGAATACCTTATTCTATGAAAGAGGAAGCGGATATGGCAAGAAAAAAGAAGGAATTGTCTCGTGAGGAATTTGCGATCCTGAGCGCGGCATATGAGAATTTTGAGGAGCTTTGCGGTCGGACGCTGTCCGAGACCGAGACGGCGATCCTTGGCGCGTGCAAGGAAAAACGGTGGATCGGTGCCAAGGGAATCACCAAGAAGGGGCTTTCCGCTCTTGAGCCCTATCGCGTGAAGCGGGCGATCATCATGGCGGCAGGCTTTGGCGTGCGGTTGGCTCCTGTGACCTTGAACACCCCCAAGCCTCTGGTTCGGATCCACGGCAAGAGAATGATCGACACCCTTCTGGACGCCATCGCGGCGGCGGGGATCGACGAGGTATATATTATTCGCGGATATCTGGCGGAGCAGTTTGATCAGCTGAAGTACAAATACCCTTACGTCAAATTTGTGGAGAACCCCGAGTATGACAAGGCGAACAACATCGGATCCTTCATTCGCGTCAAGGATCTGCTGGAGAACGCTTACGTGATGGAGGCGGATCTGCTTTTGAAGAACCCCGCGCTCATCAAGAAATATCAGTACACCACCAACTTCCTGGGGATTCCCGTGACCGCCTCGGAGGACTGGTGCTTCGTGGTAAGGAACGGTGAGATCCTGACACTGATCCCCAACGGAAACGCCTATGCGGAGAAGCTGGCGGAGGGAGAGGAGCTGTACCAGGAGGTAGGTATCGTTTACTGGAATGAGGAAGCGGGCAAGAAGCTCGCCCGTCACCTGCCTGAGGCGTTTGACGCTCCCGACGGAAAGGGCAAATACTGGGATCAGGTTCCTCTTGTGGATTACAAGAGCGAGTATGAGGTGGAGGTCAGACCCTGCGAGTTTTCCGACGTGCTGGAGATCGACTGTTTCAAGGAGCTGGTGGCGGTTGACAAAAAATACGCTTGCGATTAAGAAGCGATGAAAGAGATCAAAAAAGGACGAGATTTAGCCAGACGTGCTAAAGGACAGTTTTGCAAGAATACGGTATATCTCGAATGAGGTATGCCGTATTTTGATTTTGTGTCTACAAAAGCAGTGCTTGTCAAGAAAATTGGCAAGCTATAGATGAACATAAAAAAGGCTCCCTTGTGTAAAGGGAGCTGACGCCGAAGGCGGCTGAGGGATTGTTCTTTTGTGATTGTTTCTTTTACAATCCTTCCGTCACGCTTCGCGTGCCACCTCCCTTTACACAAGGGAGGCTCTTTTTTCACCTCCCGGAAGGTAATGGGATAAAATTTCTCGTAATATGTTTACAAATTGCAAAAAATGTGATATAATAGTTATGCCAAACAAATTTAATAGTAGAATTAGCGGTATCTTTTTCTTTGTGGGATAATTATACCCTTTTTCGCCATAATCATTTTTAGAATTTGGTAAAAGCGCAAATTCCGAATAGTGATTATGGTAGAGATACTCTAATTCTATTAAATTTGTTTGGCGACAATCGGAGTTTGCGTTTTTCGGTGCGGCAACTTCGGTTGCCGCACTTTTTATTTTATATTATAGGAGGATATTCTTATGAAAAAAACACTTTCAGTCGTTGGATTGATTATCGGCCTTGCCTTTGTGGTGGTGGGAATTTTATCAGTATCTGGAGTTTTAGGAGGAGACACATCTTACCCATCAAGCGCTCCATATACATATGATTCAGGCTATGCTTCTTTTGGTGCGGATTACTACACCTATTCAGTTAACAATTCCGCAGAAGCCGCAAGTGCTGCAAGAACGGCAGCTTATAACATTGGAAATGTTTCCGATTTTCTTTTAACTTTCTTTGGATTATCGTCTATACTGTTCGGTCTGATGGTGATGTGTGGATTTGGCATAGTACTTTCTTCTTGCACAAAAAAGAGCGAGAAAAAGATCATAGGTAGTGAAGCAAACATCGCTATAGAGAGCACAGATGTAACCGATGAAGCATCTGTATAATAAAAATCAAAACTATTTGACTTTTAATATTAAACCATATCGTAGACCGAAATATCGGTATGGCATAAAATTAGCGAGCTGATTTTGTTCAGCTCGCTTTTTCGATATTGGAAATTTTAAAACTGTCCTTAACGGTGCTTTCCCTTTTCTCGTCCTTTTTGTGTTTCAGTGCAGGTCCTTAATATAACAGCGGCGACGCTTGTGCTGCTCCCGCTCAAAGAATTTCCACTGACCTTGAATTTTTGTATTGGTCTCCAGCTGTGGTCCCGTTTCGGCGTACTTGATGCCGTTTTTGTGGGTGCTCTTAATAAAATGATCGAAGATCGTAGCGATAAGCGTACTTCCCTGGAGATCGGGGTGAATGGCGATCAGGAGAAGATCCACGGTATCGTTCTTTGACAGCGCCTTCAGTACGGGGATCCAGCCCAGAGGGAAGAGCCGACCGCGGCATCGGATCATGGCGTCGGCAAGCGAGGGGACTGTGACGCCGAAGGCGACCAATTGGTCGCTTTTATCTACTACGAAGCAAGCGTAGTCGGGATTGACCAGTGGAATGAATTTAGAGGCGTAGCGGTCGATCTGCTTCTCGTTCAGCTTGACAACGCCGTACAGGGGGGCATACGCCTCGTTCACCAAGCGAAATACCTGCTTGACGTAAGGGCGGTAGTCCGATCGTCGCTTCAGGTCGGCGACGCGGTATTCTCCCTGCCGCTCGATCCGTCCCGCGAGACGGGCGATCAGCTGTCCTTCCTTGGAATCGGGGGTGGGAATGTTGATGCGGTATTCGATCCAATCGGTGTCCTTGCGATAGCCCAGCCGTTCCAGATGCTCGGGATAATAGGGGGCGTTATAGTAGGTGATGAACATACTCTTGCGGTCAAAGCCCTCGATCAGCATTCCCTCCCGATCCAGATCGCAAAAGCCCAGAGGACCGTGGATCTGATCGCAGCCAAGCTCACGGGCGAAGGACTCCGCCGCCTCGAACAGGGCGTCCGATACGCGGGCGTCATCGATAAAATCCACACAGGAGAACCGAACGCGGTTGGTCTGCCATTTTTCGTTTGCCAGACGGTTCAGGATCACACCGATCCGTCCCACGATCCGCCCGTCCTCATATGCCAAAAAGCATTTTGCCGCACAATGGGCAAAGGCGGGGTTTTTCTTTTCGTCCCAATCGCTCAGGTCATCCGAGTAAAAGGACGGAACGTAGTTGGGATCGTTCCGATACAGCTGATTCGGATAATCCACAAAGCGTTTGCGGTCTCCCTTGGTTTTCACTTCCCGAATGACGATTTTACCCATAGATGTCTCCTTGCGTTAGAATTTAAGCCTTTCTATTTTCATTATATAAAATTCGACAAAATTTGTCAAGTCTTCTTTTTTCATGGGCGGGAAGAATTTTTCACCAATTTGTATTTGGAGAATGGATCTTCTCTCGATGGGAAAACACACTTTTTTAGGCAAAAGGGGCAGATTGACCAAAAAGGTCATATCGCAATTTTCGACAAAAGGGTTGAAGGAAGCAAATTTTTTTGATATAATGAAGAAGTAAAAGAAAGATGAAACCGTTTTTGGCGGTTTGGATCATGAAGGGGAGGAACGTTCCTATGGCAACTTACATCTTGTATAACCCTTACGCGCAAAACGGAAAGGGCGAGGAGGGCGCTCGTGCGCTGGGCGCAAAGCTGGCAGACGAGGGGATCTCCTATTGCGATATGACGGCTCTGGAGAGCTATGAGCGCTTTTTCGGCAGCCTTTCTGCGGAGGATAAGGTGATCCTTTGCGGCGGAGACGGTACCTTGAATCGCTTTGCTACCGAAGCGGGAGAGACGGTTCTTGCTCGGGAGCTATACTATTATCCCACGGGAACGGGCAACGACTTCTGGCATGACGTCAACAAGGACGGGGGAGACGAGCCTCTTTTGGTTACCCCGTATCTGAAAAATCTTCCCCGCGTGACGGTGAAGGGCGTTGAGTCCGCATTCCTGAACGGCGTGGGCTACGGCATTGACGGCTATTGCTGTGAGGTGGGAGACGAGCTTCGCAAGACCACGGATAAGGCCATCAACTACGCGGGCATCGCCATCAAGGGATTGCTGTTCCACTTCAAGCCGAGAAACGCCAAGGTGACCGTGGACGGTGTGACACATGAGTTCAAGAAGGTCTGGATCGCTCCCGTGATGCACGGACGCTTTTACGGCGGCGGCATGATGATGGCGCCCGATCAGGCGCGAAACAACGAGGACGGAACCTGCTCCTTGGTGATGTTTCACGGCTCGGGCAAGTTGAAGACGCTGATGATCTTCCCCTCGCTTTTCAAAGGGGAGCACGTCAAGCACAAGAAGCACATTACCGTTCTGACGGGCAAGGAATTTGAGGTCGAATTTGACCGTCCCACGCCTCTGCAGATCGATGGAGAGACCGTGTTGGGCGTAGAAAAATACACGGTCAGCGCCGGCGTTCCCGCAAAGAAGCGGGAGACAGTAAGTGTAGACTAACCGATAGAAATAAGAAAGAGCGGAGACCTCTCCGCTCTTTCTTATTTCCGAATCCTTACAGAAAATCCGTGTCAAACAGTTCCTCCATGGATACGCGGAGGAGCCTTGCGATCACGTAAATTTCCCGATCGGTGGCGCTTCTCACTTGCCCCTCCAGCTTGGAATAGCTGGTGGGATTGATGTCACAGCCCATGACCTGCATTTGCGCAATAAAATCCTTTTGCTTGATCCCGCGTGCTTTTCGAAGACGCTCCACGGTTTTTCCAACCAGATTGGCGTCTCCGTATTCCTGCTTTCGAATCTTCATACGGTTGTCCTTTTTTGTTCTTTTTTGGGAACTCTATATCAACTATATCTCAAAAACGCCTTGACAAAATTCCGAAATGGAATTATAATATAAATAATTCCGATTTGGAATAATAACATCAAGGAGAAAAACAATGAAGTATTGTACGAAATGCGGACAGGAGCTGGTAGACGAGGCGGTGGTCTGCACCAGATGCGGCTGCGCCGTTGCCCCTGAGCGAAGAACGGAGGCGACAGACGCCCCTCATATGGGATTTGCCGTTTTAAGCTTTTTTATACCGCTGGTGGGCTTGATTCTTTATTTGTTCTTTAAGGATTGCTATCCTCTGCGGGCGAGATCCTGCGGCAAGGGCGCGATCATCGGATTTGTGACGGAAGTGGTTCTGACCATTCTTTACGTCGTGGTCGTCGTCGCTTTGGTAGGCTCGATCTTTACCTCCATTGGTTCCTACGGATACTATTATTAAGATCAAGATATTGGCAAATTGTCTCGGCCGAATGAACGTTCAATAAAAGCAGCCACGGTCTGTGCTTCGGCACAGACCGTGGCTGCTTTTTTGTGGGATGAGGGTAAATCCGGCGGAAAAGGATCGTTTCAATCCAATCGGTTAGCGTATACTAACCGATTGGATTTTTTATCTTCGATTCATTTCCTCAAAGGGATCGACGTCGTTGAGGAAGGCGGGCAGAAGACGGAAGGAGAAGTCA
>JAZNVA010000128.1:0-1651 GCA_045592565.1 Eubacteriales bacterium
TATCGGGAGCAGATCATTCCCGCCGCCGAGGAGGGGCTTTGCGCTTCGGTTTATACGCAGCTTTCCGACGTGGAGGACGAGATCAATGGACTTTTGACCTATGACCGACGGGAGGAAAAGGTCAGCCGAGGTGCCATGCGGGAGATCGCACGAGCGCTCTGTGAGGCGGTAAAAAAATAAGATCAGAGAATCAGAAAAGGAACAGACCGAGGTCTGTTCCTTTTTACTGAGAAATTCCATATTTCAATGTTTTAATGTCCGCGTTTCCACGCGCTGGGGCTGAACAGCACCAGTACGGGGAAGATCTCAAGGCGCCCTGCCAGCATATCTACGATGAGGATGAGCTTGGAGGGAATGCTGAACATAGCAAAATTGCAGGTGGGACCTACGGCATCCAAGCCGGGACCGATGTTATTGAAGCAGGCAAGGACAGCGGTAAGATTGGTGGTAGGGGATAAGCCGTCCAATGACACCAACAACGCGCTGAGAACGATAATGACGATATAAGCGAAGAAGTAGGCGTTGGTGTTGGCGAGAACCTTTTCACTGACAGGCTTTCCGTTGATGCGAATGACCTTGACCTTTTGAGGGTGAAGGATTTGCGAGATATTTCTTCCCAAGGTTTTAAGGAGGAGAAGAACACGGGCAAATTTTAAGCCTCCGCCCGTACTGCCCGCGCAGGCGCCGAAGATCATCAGGATCAATAGGATCGCCTTGGAAAACGAGGGCCAAAGGTCAAAATCCGTTGTGGCAAAGCCTGTGGTGGTAATAATACTGGATACCTGAAACGCCGCGTGACGAATGGTCTCCGAGGCGGAGGAGAAGATGCCCCATAGGTTCCAGACGATCAGCGCGATGGAGGCGATGACTACGCTAAGGTAGGTTCGAAGCTCCTCGTCACGGAATACGGATCGGAATTGTCTCAGCAGTAACAGGTAATAGCAGCTGAAATTGATTCCGAACAGAAGCATAAAGACCGTGGTCACGTTTTGGATATATGGGCTATAGCCTGCCATGCTGTCGTTTTTGATCCCAAATCCACCCGTTCCCGCTGTTCCAAACATGGTACAGATCGCGTCAAAAAGGGGCATATCGCCACAGAGCAGGAAGATCAGGTTGATCAGAGACAAGGCAATATAACAGAGGTACAGCGTCAATGCCGTTTGCTTCATACGGGGCATGAGCTTTCCTACGTCGGGACCGGGGCTTTCTGCACGGAGCAGGTGCATCGTAAATCCTTCATTTCGCCCACTGACGGGAATCACCGCAAGCAAAAAGACCAGAACCCCCATTCCTCCCAACCAATGACTGAAGCTTCTCCAGTAGAGTAAGCCCTTGGCGATAGGATCCAGATCAGTAATGATGGAGGAGCCTGTTGTGGTAAAGCCCGAAACCATCTCAAAGAGAGCGTCCACGTAATTGGGGATCGCGCCCGACAGAAAGAAGGGCAGACAGCCCAGCGCGCTCATGATAAACCAGCTCGATCCTACGCAGATCAAACCCTCACGGGCATAAAAATCGGCGGTCGCCTTGCGGGAGATCAACGCGAGAAACGCGGTGATCAGCGAAAGAAGCCCCTGGGTCAGCGCCAGGATCATCACATTTTCATCGTTATGGAGGATCGGAATTTTCAAGTCGGAGGCCAAGCGGT
>JAZNVA010000129.1:0-10763 GCA_045592565.1 Eubacteriales bacterium
TGCTGAAGATCAAATCTCCCTTTTCAAAGGTCGGAGACATAGAGTCGGACGAAACGGTCAGGAAGCACTTTCCCCCAAGGGAAGGAATCCCGTCTGCGTTGGATTGCGCCGCCAATGCAAGGACGGTCATCAACAACGAAAAAATCACGAAAGCCCATATAAAGACGTTTAACGCGATTTTGAGTATTTTTTTGCATTTTTTCATAAAACAACGCCCTTTCCAAACAAGTATTCACCCGTTTGTATCATAAACAATAATACATACATATAAATTATAGCATTTTTCACAAGCATTGTCAAGAAAAAATAGAAAAAAACAACCAAAAAACACCAAAAAAATGAACAAAAATCAAAAAAGATTGATTTTTTTTGTAAATTTCCGATTTTTTTCGTCGTCGACAGGGGAACACTCGATCCGCCCCGACAAAACTTCCCAAGGCATCTCAAGATTTTTTAGCAATAACGACAGACGCTTTCGTCTGTCGTTATTGCCTTATTCGGTCGGTGACACGCACCGACTCAAAAAATCAGATCCGTACCGCGATCAGTTAACACCAAAGGACAGGCTGATGTTTGCGCCATCCAGATTAGTAACGTTTGCGGTGTATACGCTATCATGAGCGCCGTTGTAGTAAATGAAAATATCCAACTTTACTACACCAGAGTCGGTAACGGTAGCTGCAAGAGGGGTAGTAGAGGACGTGGTCGTGCTATCCAGCTCAACAACAGCGGAAGCGGAAGCAACCACAACCTTAACGGGTGCAAAAGTCGCACCGGATCCGGCAGCGGTACCGTTGCTGGTAATGGTCATGCCGGTAACCTGCAGGTTGGTCGCGGTGTTGGAGCCTGCCGCCAGAGTAACGTAGCAGGTCTTATGAACCACGTAGCCGGTCAGACCGGTCAGATACGTAGCGTCCTTAGTCGAAGCGGAAGCCGTGGGAGCGTCAGCGATCTTATAGTACCAGTTGCTGGCGATAACAGTCTCCTTGATATAATTAGCCTGATCATCTGTACCCAACAATGCCCATGCGTCTGCCGTGATTTTGGTCGTGGGAGAACCGGTGAGATAGTAATAGCCGGTATCATGGCTTATGTCGGTTGCCAGTGCATCTGCCGCGGTAGTGAAGGTATCGTGCGCTGCGGGATATACCTGCGCTTCCGAGGAATCAACCGTCAGAGCAGTGGTAAGAGTACCTGCACTCTGGATCTCGCTTACGGTATCATCGTCACCGGAGCCGATCAACAGGAACACGGAGTCGGATTTCGCGGTAACCTGCATACCCGTTGCGGTAACCGTCTTGTTCATTGAGAACCACGCGAAGGTGGAGGTTCCCAGGAGTGCCGCTGCGACAAGCAGCATACACAGTGCGGGGATTAACTTTTTCATGATGTTTCTCCTTTTTTATATTGATTTTTTTATTTTCCATCGGTTATCCCGAAGGGATTCAAAAACAGTTGGGCGGATCAGTTTTCCTCCACGCCTACAATGGACATGGACATATCCACCTTAAACTCTCCTCCCAGAATGTTATCCAAGCATTCGGGATCGTTTCCTTCCAGCCAGATCACCACCGTATATTTGGTGATATCGCCCGGATCGAAATTGGAGATCTGGTTGCGGACCACAACGCTTTCACTGAGAAATTCGACGGTTCCGGGCTCAGGTCCCGAGCCGTCACTGCTGGTCCTTGCATAGTCGGTATCTTTGCCGTTCACGTAAAGACGGATCCGAGCCGCCTTTTCGATATCCTTCGTCATATTGGCGATATAGATCTGATATTCGTAGGTGATCGTTTCCTCTCCCGCGTTTTTGCAGTAGAAGGTATACGCCACGTAATTCTCTCCGTTGTGCTCTCCATTGATCATGTCCAGATCCTTAGGAAGCTCCTGTCCGTCAATATTGGTGATCTCCTCCGACGCTTTACAGTTCAGGCGTCCGATGGGATCGGTAAAATCGGGAGTTTCGGAAAGCGTCAGCGCATATTTGACGTTATCGTATTTGTTTACGGTTACGGTAAAGCTTCCGTATTTGCTATACATGACCGTCACAGCGTACACCAAGGCGAGCGCCACGGTGGCGCACCCCAGCGCGATGGGAACGATCCGCATCAGCATTCGATATCGCTTTACCTCCGCCGCCGTACGGCGAAGTCCGATATTTCCGTTGCTCAATTTCATATGTCAGGATCATCCTCCCTATCCTTCTGCGACAGTGCTGTCCGCACGCCCAGATCGCGTTCTGTGGGGTACTTTCCGCGATAGGAGGAGGCGGTCGCATATCCGACACACTCCAGTCGGTTCAGCAATCGGATCTGCTCGTCATTCAGAATGCCGTCAGCATAGACCTCTGCCCGCATGCTTTTCAGGTACGGGATCAACGTGGGGATCAGCTGAGGCTTGTTGCGGCTTCCTACCCACTTGGTAGCGGCGGGAGCAAGCATCGCCATATCCGCAGGGATCTGCGTCAGTCTTGAGGTGGGACAATCGACGTCGGCGCACCCCACCAGCAGGGTCTTCACGCCCAACAGCTTCATGTCCAAGACCGCCAGTCTTGCCCGTTCGGTCTGCCGATTCAGAAGCGACACGTCAAATTCCAGACAAAGCTTGGTAGGATATCGGAAACGGTTTTCCTTGACCAGCTTTTTCATCCATTTATAAAAATCGATCCGATCCACCATTTTGGACGGCACGCGAACCGAGATCCATTGCAGATCTCTGCCCGATTGCACAAATTTTGTAATATGCTTCATTGCCTGCACGACACTCCATTCCGCCATGCGGAAGGCAACGTCGCTTCCCTCGCAAGAGCTCTCATAATCCTCAGGCTTCAAATACCCAAGCGCCGTACTGCGAACCACCGTTTGGGTGCGGTAGGCAATGGGTAACCGAGTTTCGCAGGAATAGATCGCGTCATATCGAAGGACCAGAGGCAGAACGCCGGATTCCAGTGTTTTGGAAACACGACGCCGATAGAACCGCATTCGAATGGCTTGCGCAAACGCATCAGACGTCACGGCACTCCCCCCCCTCGAATGAATTTCTATCATACAACTATGTAATAACAGAAAAATGCCAACTGCACAATCTTCTGGTATTCCCCAAAAGAAATGCAACTGGCTGCCTTAAACTGAAGGCCCTATAGCTTTGCGTCACGGTTTTTCAACCGTTTTGCCAATATTCAATTCAAGACAATCCGTCAATATACACCCATTATAGACCAACTTTCCCACTTTGTCAAGGGGATTTTTGAATAATTTTTTAAAAATTCCTCTTTATTTCATTTATATGTGGGAAACAAAAAAAGAAGAACCGCCCCAAAAGGGGGGCAGTCCTCCTATGTTAAAGGCCCTTCATTTCCCACTTATTACGGTACATCAGACCGTCCGCGCGGTGGAATACGTTTTCGTAGCTCGAGTCGATCTCCTTATCATAAATAGCGACACCGATCGCCACCGAGAGAGGAATCTCCTCGTCTCCGATAACAAGCCGTTCACTTCCGCAAAGCTCTCGCAAAGCCGCGGATAGTTTTTCGTGCTCCTCGTAATCAAGGCTCTCCAGAATGACAACAAATTCGTCTCCGCCGATCCGATATACCAGGCTTCGGTGGAACACCGCCGCGATCAGCTTGGATACGCGAACCAAAAGCCTGTCTCCGTTTTCATGGCAGTAGTTGTCGTTTACTTTTTTCAAATCATTGATGTCGATGACAACAACGCCAAATTTTGTTTCCTCACTGATAATGCGGGCTTCCAGCTCCTTCACTGTTTCGGAATACGCGGCACGGTTCTTCAAACCCGTCAGCGCATCACGGTATGCCTTCGCGTGTACGTCGCTCATGTATTCATTCAAACGGTTATTGGAATCGTCCAACACCTGATAAAGCACGCCGATCTCATCCCTGAGAGGATACTCCAACGCTTTCAGCTCTTTTCCGTTACCGATCGATCTTGCGGCAATCGACAGACGACGCAAAGGTCTTGTGATTCGGTTTGCCATGACCACAGCCAGGACGATAAACAAAAGAACCAAGCCACAGGAGGTCAGAAACATAGCCGTCATCATTCTGGTGCTTTGAGTCTGAATATCATTATAGTGCGCACAGACCACCAACGTCATCCCGTTATCAAGAGGCGTGCTTGCCGTTACGATATCGCGCTCGGACACGTCGGTCCGCAAATCGTCATAGGGGTGATAAAGCTCCGCACCCGTTCGGGATAACAGGTATGCATATCCGTTATCATACGGAGAGATCTCTTTCACGGCGCTGAGGATTCGGGAAAGCTGAATATCCATTCCTACCACGCCGACCAGCTGACCGTCCTTATAAAAGGGGGACACGTATGAGACCATCATAAAGTCGGAATCGCTATGATAGTGGGGCGCGATCCAGACTGCCTGTCCGGCAGTGGTCGGCTCATTCCACCAAAGGATATTTTCCCGATTCCCCGAAAGATCGGTCACGGGCAATCTCTGAAGCTCATTCTTTTTTGTCGTAAGACCGTAAAAGAATCCTACGTCGGGTAGGCTGAGATCGGGATTATATCGGAAATAATACGCGATCATTCCCGCGGTATTTCTTGCCGCGTTGTTAAACAGCAGCTCCATATCTCTGGTATACGCCCGTTGATACTCAAGATCCTTCAGCGCCTCCACAGAGTCCAGCTGTTCCACCGCCGCTTCGGAAACAAGCTGTATGGATTTTTCCATATCTCCCAGCATATCATTGATCTTTGCCGCCTCATGCTCACTCTCCAGCCGCATGATCGAATCCGCGTTTCTATATAAAATTCTATTTGTCGCATACAACACCACGCCGCCGAGAGTGAGACTCAGAATCAGCAGACCGGCGATAACGACTACAAGAATTTTGGTTCGAACTGATTTCATTTCACTAACCGCCCTTCTTGGTCCGCATAGTATGTCAACTACACTTCCTACTCTAATGTATACATCTATATTATATCACGATATTTCCGTTTTTTCAAGTACAATTACCGTATTTGTGCCTTGCGGGAATATTTTTGGTAAAATCCTGAAATTTTCTATACTCAACTCTTGATTTTTTGGAAGGTATGTGGTATACTTTTTCCTTGGAAATACATTCCGAAAGGATTTCTGCTATGAATTTCAACTTTGAATCCCTTTTTCCTCTGATCCGCCGCGCGGGAGAAATGATGCTCGCCGCCCATATGGATTCCGAGGACAGCGTCACCGCTAAATCGGGCAGTGCGAACTTTGTCACCGTTCACGACGTAAAGATTCAGAATTATCTTCTCGGCGCGATCCGAGAGCTTCTGCCGGACGCGTCCTTCATTGCTGAGGAAAAGGACAACGATCCTTCTGTGCTGGACAGAGAATTCTGTTTCGTCATCGATCCCATTGACGGAACCACGGGCTTTATTCACGACAACCGCCACTCCTGTGTTTCGGTGGGTGTCTTTTCCCATGGTGAAGCGGTATTCGGCGCCGTTTACGATCCTTATCAGGACGAGATGTTCCACGCCGTTCGCGGCGGGGGCGCGTATCTGAACGGGCGTCCCATGCACGTCTCCTCCTTCCCCTTTGATACCGCTCTTGTGTGCTACGGCACTGCCCCCTATTACAAGGACACCTTGGCAGACAAGACCTTCGCGCTTTGCCGAGAGCTGTTTGATGCCTGCGCCGACGTTCGTCGGTGCGGCTCCGCCGCCTTGGATCTTTCCTACATTGCGGCAGGACGCTACGACGCGTTCTTTGAGCTCGTGCTTTCCCCCTGGGATTATGCCGCAGGCGCTCTGCTGATCACCGAAGCGGGAGGTGTGATCTCTCAAGCAAACGGTGATCCCCTGGTCTTTACCCGCCCCTGCTCGGTTATTGCGGGAAGTAAGATTTGTTATTCTCCTCTTCTGGAGCGAACAAAAAAATATCAGTAAACGTGAAGAAGGCGACCGTTTAGCAGTCGCCTTCTTTTTTTTAATTAAATATAACTGACCTTTTTTCCCTCGGTAAAATCTCCGATCACGCCACAGATGGCTTCGGTGATCCCCCGACGGATATACACGTCACCCCGTCCCGTTTCCACTGCCTTGACAAATGCGACGATCTCATACCGGATCCCTTCTCCGTCCAGCTGGTAGAAATACCGTCTGTTCTCGGAAGGGTTCTCATATCGGATCTCAAAATAGTCTGTTTTCCACCAAGGAGCGGGCACATAGGCATATCCCTTGGTTCCCGATATGATCAGCTCACCCTCGGATTTTACGTTCTTTCCGATCTTCACCGACGCCACGGCATCCTCATAGAGAAAATCCACCTTGGTAAACACATCAAAATCCTTATGTCCTCGGAACGGCAGAGATACGATATGACTTGCCCGATAATCCGTCCCCAGAAGCTGAAAGACGGGAAGCAGTGCGGGAGGTCCCCACTCGGTGATGGTATTCCAGGTCTCCGACAGCTCCTCATCCTTATGGTGCTCAAAGTTTTTCAGACTGGTACAGGTCGCGTCAATGGAGATCACCTTGCCGATCTTACCGCTCTTGAGCATCAGCAAAAGTCTGGAATACGCCGTGGAATACGCTGTCTTGATGCCCTCCATCAGCACCAGATTCTTTTCCCGCGCCAGATCAAACATACGCTGACAGCCCTCGCGGCTCATGGCAACGGGAGATTCGCACAGCACGTGACGTCCCATCTCGAATGCCTGCGCGATCTGTCTCTCATGCTGTGAGGGGTGCGACACGATATAAACCGCATCTACCTGAGCCAGAAGCTCACTGTAGTCGGAGGTCACAAGGGGAATATCCCCGAACATCCCTTTCGCTCTGGGGACATCGTCGGTGCAGATCGCGCCGATCTCCACGCCGTTGACAAACTCGCTCTCCCGAATAAATTTCACCATGAAGTCGATGTTTCCAACAATACCGACCCGCAAGCTTGCCCGAACGCTTCGGATCTCACTGCTGGATACCCCTTCGGTTCTGGGAAGATAAACTACCGTACAGTATTCGTTCAGGTAATCGAATTTTCCCACCCAATCCGAGCCAACGGTAAAAATATCGATATTATGTCGACGGATATCGTCGATCTTCTGACCCTCGTATTCCTCAATGATGATCTCGTCGGCAATACCAAGCGCCTTGACTGCCTCCACGCGCTCCATCAGCGACTGCGTCACGTTGATCTTTCCACGCGTTTTGTCAAAGTCATCCGCTGTGACACCGACGATCAGATAGTCACCCAGCGCCTTGGCGCGTTCCAGCAATTTGACGTGTCCGTGATGAAGCAGATCGTACGTTCCGTACGTAATCACTCGTGTCATTCCAGTGCTCCTTTCCTTTTTGGGTTGGGACAGACCGGATCCTTTCAGATCAAGCCTCTCTTCTGCATATCCTTCAGCGCCGCGATCAGCTGATCGTTATCGGCGGACGTCAGCTCTCCAATGTGGCCCACACGGAAAATGATCTGACTCATGGCGCCGCCGTTGGGGCATACCCAGATTCCGTATTCGTCCTTCAAGGTAACGAATACGTCATATGCCGATGCGGTCAGAGGGTGCAGTGGAGTAACGGCATTAGACATGGATTCCGAAACGATCTCAAAGGGAAGCTCCGCGATCTTGTCCCTGAAATCCTGCGCCAGCGCCGCGATCTTTGCGGTCTCAGCTTCCACGCCGCCCGCCGCCTCGATCGCCTTGAGTCTGGCGTTGATCTGCAGAAGGATCCCCACCGCGGGAGTAAAGGGAGTTTGACCTCTCTCTCCGTTGCTCAGGGCGCTCTTCAGATCCAGATACATACACTTAGGTTTGGACGCCGCCACTCTGGCAAGCGCTCTCTCCGACAGCACGATCACCGAAATACCGGGAGGGCAAGCAAGCGCCTTCTGGGACCCCGTGATCATAATATCCGCGCCGTATCCCGCCATATCGAAGGAATCGGCGAGGAAGGAGCTGATGGCGTCTACGATCAAAAACAGACCGTTTCTGCGGCAGAAATCCGAGATCAGATCCATATCGTAATGCACGCCCGTGGACGTCTCGTGAACATTGACGACGAACGCGGTATATCCCTGATCCTCAAAGGGCGCGAGCATCTCGGCGGTCAGCGCGCGACCTGCATCCAGCTTGATCTCGGACATGGGGATCTCGTGCAGATGACAGATCTCCACGAACCGCTCTCCAAAACTGCCGCCGTTGATCACGATGACCTTGTCGGCAGGTGTCAAGGTGTTCATCACCGACGCCTCCATGGATGCCGTACCCGAGCCCGTTATAAAGACCACTCTGGCAGAATCGGGCGCCTTGGCAAATTTTTTCATCAATGCTTCGTTTTCCTTCATCACAGCGGAAAACTCGGGGGTTCTGAAATAAGGTACGTGCTCACTGCCGATGGCGCGAACCACATCGGGAGATTGAACGGGACCTACTGTAAAATTAATCATGACTGCCTCCATTTATTCGATCTTGGCATCCGTTTTAAATTCGGACGCTTTTTTTATTTTCAACGCATATTATTATAACACATCGCACGAAAAAAGTCAAGTTCTCTCTAAAAAATGCGGTACGTTTTCCCTTGCGAACGCTTTCTGCCATATATTTTTCCCGCTTCCAATCATTTTCGTGCTCAAAGGACTTGACATTTTTCGATCTTTCGTATATAATTGTGAATGAAATATTTTTACACAGGAGGACCTACATACCATGAAGGATTCCTATGGACTTGACCGCATTCACGACGGCCTGTTTGACATTATGTCTGCCATTGACGATCTTTGCGAAAAGCACGGGATCGGATATTTTCTGGACAGCGGAACGCTTCTCGGAGCGGTTCGCCACAACGACTTCATTCCTTGGGATGACGACGCCGACCTTGCCATGACACGGGATGATTTTGAAAAATTCTGCGCGGTGGCGCACGAGCTTCCCGCTCCATTCCGCTTTGTGCTTCCTACCGAGTACAACGGCTATTTCTTTGATTTTGTCCCCAGAATCATCAACACCGAATTCCCCCTGAGAGAGGAGACAGACGGAGACAGAGCGCAGAACAATTTTCAGAATCGCCTTGCAGTGGATATTTTCCTGATCGACCACGCCCCCGACGATGACAAGAAATTTTCCAAGATGGTTTTCCGCCAGAAGATGATCTATGGCTACGCCATGGCACACCGCTATGACAAGGAAGCGCACAAGCACGGTCTTTCCGATAAGCTGAAGATCTTTGTGCTGACCACCCTCGGTCGCTTCCAGAAGCTGGATAAGATCTTCAAAAAGCAGGAAGCTCTGTCCACCTCCTACCGCAACGAGCAGACCGAGCGCTACTGCGTTACCAATTATATCATGAAGGAGATCCACAACGTCTACCCCAAGGAGTACATTGCGGACACGGTAAAATTCCCCATTCGCGACCGTCAATTCCCCTGCCCTTCTGGATACGACGCCATTCTCACCTCTCTTTACGGTGACTATATGACGCCTCCGCCCGCAGACGATCGCGTTCCGCTCCACGCCACGGTAGCGGAAGGCGCCGAGGAAGAAAACTAAACATACAAAAATACAAAAAGGCTTTGCAACGTACCGTTGCAAAGCCTTTGCTTTTCTTGTTTTCTTACGCCTCCGCAGAATCGGCGCCAGCCACCTTGGCTTTCTTTCTTTCTGCCAAAAAACGTCTCAGCTCCACGAAGGTATCCACCACGATGAAGATCGAGAAGGTTGCCGTGATCACGTAGTTCCAGACGATGGAAAAAGGAAGCGGGCGCATAACGATACCCGGGATCAGCTTTTCTGCCACCGTGTTTAAGGAAAGCAGATTGACTGGAACAAACATAAAGGGGATCGTCATCAGCGTCGTATAGGTGATGTACTTGGGTGTCGCGGATTCGCTATTGACCAGCATGATCAGCGGGATCAGCATGAACGACCACGCGTACAGGCTGCTGAGAGAGGGCACACATAGAATGGTAGCCACGCCCAACGCCCACGTCTTCCACTTCTTTTCCGTGCGGAAGAAGGACGACAGCACGAAGCAGACCGCGCAGATCAGTACCCACGCATAGATCAAGGCATTGACAGCGCTCTGAGCGGTATCAGGGAAATTCAGCGCGTTCATGGCACTGACGATATCGTTCCCCGATCCCGAGGACCAGCCTGTAATATTCCGATACAGATTGGTCAGACAGAAGATAGGACCTCCGAAGAAGAAGGACGGCAGGATCACCATTGCCACACCGTAAATGGCGCAACGGATCGCTTCCTTATATCGCTTATCCACGATCAGAAACCAACCGAACACCACGGGATAGAGCTTGACCGAAAAGGCAAATGCAAGTGCCAGCAATCCAAGCTCACGGGAGATCTTGCTCTCGCTGTTATAAGTAATGGCGTATACCAACAGGGATATCACGCAAAGGATCAGGATATTTCCTCTCTCCAACACGTAAAGGATCGGTACGCTCAGTGTCATCAGAGCGGCAAAGAGGGTGCGGCGATTCTCGCTTCCTCTCTTGAGTGCCTTATGGATCAGCGCGAAGGTTGCGATGATGCAGATCGCCAGCGTGACCATCACGAAGATCAATCCCACGCCCGAATCCGACCAGCTGTATCTCTCCTTGAAGGTAGTGTCGTTATAGGCAGGAAGGGTGAAGCGGGACAGCACCAGAAAGATCAGATTCGCCATAGGGGGATAAATGACGTGTCGCTCGGAATAAACGGCAGGTCCGTGAGATGCGTCACGGATCGAATTGAAGGTGTCCATGAAAAAGTCCCCGCCCTTTACGAAAAAGATGCTCGG
>JAZNVA010000130.1:0-10495 GCA_045592565.1 Eubacteriales bacterium
CCGGGGTCACCCTCGTCCGCGTTACAAGCAACATACTTCTTGACGTTTCCACGGTTGCCAGAAGCAAACTTCCACTTCAATCCCGTGGGGAATCCACCGCCTCCGCGTCCGCGAAGTCCCGAATCCAGAATGGTCTGAATAACGTCATCGGGCGTCATTTCGGTCAGGACCTTACCCAGTGCACGATAACCGTCCATTGCGATATATTCGTCAATATTCTCGGGGTTAATAACACCGCAGTTCCGTAGAGCAATTCTCTTCTGCTTCTTATAGAAGGTAGTCTCCGACAGAGAGGTTGCGTGATGTACGTCCTCGCTCTTTGCCTCATGGTATACCAATCTCTCGACGGGACGTCCCTTCAGCAAATGCTCCTGAACGATCTCCTGAGCGTCCTCGGGCTTTACGTTGCTGTAGAAGGTTCCCTCGGGATATACGATCATGATCGGTCCCAACGCACAGAGACCAAAGCATCCGGTGAGAACGACCTTGACCTCATTCTCCAGACCTGCAGCTACGATTTCCTTGTTCATTTCTTCCTGAATCTTCAGACTGTTGGAAGACGTACAACCGGTACCGCCGCAAATCAAAACATGTGATCTAAACATATTCTTTGTCCTTTCTTACGTTCTATTGAAACTCAGTTATGCTTGTAGGCACCGATGGTGTACTCGGTAACGACCTGTCCACCCTTCAGATGCTTCTCAACGATCTCCGCAGCTTTTGCGGCATCCAGCTTCACATAAGTAACTTTTTCTTTGCCTTCCTCGTAGATCTCTACTACAGGCTCATACTGACAAATACCAATACAACCCGTCTGGGTGATGGTAACCTTATCAGTCAGTCCTTCCTCATTGACGCCGTCAACGAATGCGCCGAGAACAGGTCTTGCTCCCGCCGCGATTCCGCAGGTTGCCATTCCGACAACCACTCGCGTTGCTGCCGTACCTTCGCGAAGTACAACCTTGCTCTGCATCTTTTCTCTGATAGCTGCAAGTTCCGCCAAAGATTTCATAATGATTCCTCCATATATTTTTTGAAATTTTAATCCTGCTGATCTGAAGTGTATTGTTCTGTCAAATATTCTTTGATCCATCCCTGGATCTCCGGTTCCGCGAGTGAAATCTCTTCGCCCAGCACTGCCCGAAGCTCCTTCGTTTTCAGTGAAACGATCCTGTCTGGCGTCTGATCCGAAAAATCAAAATCAATGCTCGGACTTCCCGCTATCAGGATACAAACTGTTGAGATGATATCGCCAAGCGGCATACAGTCGATGCTTTTGGTATCGAACCGTGCCTCCAAGGCCGTTCCGCTCTCCCCCTCTTTGGTGGAAGATCGAATGCAAAGAGATCCTCCCGTCTGCTCCGCTGCAAGCTTCAGCAACGGCAAGCCAAGCCCGACCTTTCGAGTCGTTCTTGTCGTGTAAAACGGATCGGTCACGTGTCGCAAAACTTCTTCACTCATGCCGCATCCGTTATCTACAATTTTCAATGTTAACCATCCTTCGGAATCGGTCTCCAATGAAATCACAATCAAGGACGCGCCCGCAGTAACCGAATTCTTTGCTACGTCAAGAATATTCAAAGATAATTCCTTCATACCTGTGAATTATTTATACTTTGCAAGAATTCCTTCCATATCGGAGGGAACCAATCTTCCATACACCTCGTTATTGATCGTCAATACGGGAGCAAGTCCGCAAGCACCGATACATCTGGTCGCTTCCAAGGAATACTTACCATCGGGGGTGGTAGAGCCGGAAGGCAGACCGAGGATCTGGGTGATCTTTTCAAGAATCTCTCCGCTTCCCTTTACGTAGCACGCGGTTCCAAGACAAACCGCAATCGCGATCTCACCCTTAGGATTGAGAACGAACTGGGAATAGAAAGTGGATACACCGTACACCTCTTCCATGGAAATTCCCATTTTGAGTGCGATCATACGCTGAACCTCTAAAGGCAGATATCCGTAAATATCCTGCGCCTTTTGCAGTACAGGCATCAAAGCACCCGGTGTGTCGCGGTACTGCTCGATGACAGCATCAAGCTGCTCTTCCTGAGCCTTTGTACCACGGAACATAACTGTGGTCAAATTCTTTTTCATGATGAAAAAAATCCTCCGTGTTTATTTTAATTTATTTATTATAAAATAAATTCAAGTAAGAAAGATCAACGACGTTTCAGCAGATCAAAGAAACGCTGTCTGACCAATGACGAGCTGTACGGCTCGTCCTCAAGCAGAATTGAATGCTCCGCCTCACTGATCTTCCACAGCTGGTGGGCGTCAGAGCAGATCAAAACGTTCTCTCTTGAAAGATAGGAAAAGCGTTTGGCGTAGGATTCCAGATTGGACAAATCATTCAGCTCATACTTCTCAAATCCATACTCCGCAGGAATATCCCCCAAAATCGAGACGATCCCATTGGATTCCCGATCTATGTGGGCGGGGTGAACGTAAGCGCCATAGTCTCTTGCCAGTTGAATGGCATCCTGAGCCCAAAGATCGGTCGCGGAGATCAACAGTGTCTCTTCCTCGCCAACGATCTCATCATTCCCGTCAAGAATCATCTGATTTCCGAATATATCGGGGCGATTTTTGATGGGTAGGATATGCCGTGCGATTTCTCCATCGAATGACATCGCCCGATCCAACTCCTCAAAGAGGCAGATCAGGTGAATGTCCTCCGCCGTGGTCAACTCCATTCCCGCAATGGGCACGATCCCCTGCCTACGGCACGCCTCAAAAAAGGCGGGACAGTTTTTACAGGAATTATGATCGGTAAGCGCCAGAAGATTCAACCCCTTGATCGCCGCCATTCCGGCAATGTTGTTGGGCGTCATGTCATCGTCCGCGCAAGGGGAAAGACAGGAATGGATGTGTAAATCGTAGAAATAACGATTCTTCATAGTGTGGAAATGTCCGCGCAAACCGAAAAGGTGGTTTTATCCGTGGACAACACGTTGACTCCCTGTTGACGGGCGCGATTTAACACTTCCTCCTCCAGAGCAACTCCTTCGGAAAGAATAATACAAGAGGGATCCGCTAAGGTTGCAACCGCCACGATATTTACGTTGGACATAATTGTCACCCATGCATTATTTGCCTCCAAGCGTCCCATTACCCAACTCAAAAGGTCTCCCGCGTATCCGCCGACCACCTCTCTGTCCTCATCAGGCATACAGAGAACCCGATAGCCAAAGTTTTCAGCAAGCTGTTTTACGGTCACGGCTCAACACCTCCTCCGATCAATTCTGATCGTGTTTTTCGAAATGCTCGCGAAGTTGGATCAAGCAATGGCTCTTTTCCGCATCACCCTTGACGATATCCTCCGCCAGCGCATGACAGTTGGGCGCACCGCAGGATCCACAATCCAGATGTGGCAACCCCTTGTAAATCTCCTCGATCTCAGACATTTTCGCAATAGCGGTAATACGATCCTCCGACAACTGATTAGAGCGGTCACAAGGCAGCTCCTCGGTCCAGAAGATTTCGTCGGGGACCTCATCCAAGCCCGATACACGATTGCGGGAAATGGGCAGATATTTGCGCAAGGAACGCAATCTCGCCTTAGCAATAAATGGGTTCTCCACGTTCAGCGTACCACCCACACAACCGCCCGTGCAAGCATTCAGCTCGACAAATTCCAAATTGTGCAGCGTGCCGTTTTCGATTTCGTCCAACACGTGAATGCAGTTTTCAATGCCGTCTGCCGCCAGATACTTATCCGACAGCAAGGACGTGGCTTCTCCGCCCGACCCCGCCCAGTTCAAACCGATAATCCCCGATCGGGACAAGGGTAGCGGATTAACAACTTCTTTCCTCTTAGCTCGGATCTTAAAATAGAAATCGCTGATCGCCAAAGCGCCCGTTACTGCGCTTTTCTTTACACCAAGGGGATTCTTTACGTAACTGATCTTCGCGGGACAAGGAGAAAGAAATAACACACAGATATCCTCATCCGTCAACTCGGGATGCAAAGCAAGCGCCTCCTCCCGAGCCAGTCTCGCCGCATATTCAATAGGGGGCATCAAGGGCAACAAATGCTCTTTTAAATAAGGGAATCGCAAGGCGATCAAACGAACGATAGCGGGGCATGCGGAGCTGATCACGGGCGCAGGAAGATTATCCTGCTTCATAAAACGCCGTGTGTATTCCGTAATTAATTCTGCCGCGCGGGAAACCTCGAAAACCGCGTCAAATCCGCAATTGAGTAAAGCGTTCAAGATGTAATCCACATCATCCAGATCTTCAAACTGTCCGTAAAGCGCCGGCGCAGGAATCGCGATCTTATATCGGTATCCTTCAAAATCCTCAAATTTATCAAAGATCGCTTTCTTTGCCTGATACGGACACTGTCTGATACATTCACCGCAATCGATGCAGTTATCTTCCTTAATGATCGCGTGTCCATCCCGTACGCGAATCGCCTCGGTGGGACAACGCTTGATGCAGTTGGTGCATCCCTTACACTTGGATAGCTCAAGCGTAACTGAATGTTTATAATTTGACATGGCTACCTCTTCTCCAAAGGAAGGGCAATCAAACGTTGACCGTCATATAAACCGTAGTTCCCTTGCCCACCTCTGATGTAATTTTCATATCGTCCGTATAGCGTTTCATATTGGGAAGGCCCATACCAGCACCAAAGCCCAGAGAGCGAATGGTATCGGGGGCGGTAGAATATCCCTCCTGCATAGCCAGATCAATGTCGGAAATACCGGGGCCATGATCCGCCAGAACAATTTCAATGCGGTCGCAGTATACGTTTACGTCTGCCGTTCCGCCGTCCGCGTGAATGACCATATTGATCTCACCCTCGTACATAGCAACCGAAACGCGACGAATGACGTCGGGAGAAAAGCCCATTTCTCGGAGCACCTTTTTGATCCGCACCGAAGCCTCTCCCGCGGACGTAAAATTATCGCCGTCAATATCAAAATGAAAATTCACGAACTCTGTCATGATTCCTCATCTCCTCCGGGAAGCCCGTTGGCATACAATTTTCCGCAAGCGGCATACATTCTTTCCTTTGTTGCCATCACAACGATCCCCGCATCCTTTGCCAAGGCGATCACCTCATCAGGAGGGATCTTTCCCCGAACAAATACGATGCATCGCATATCCATCATTTCTGCCGTACGAACAACCTGCGGATTGCAAAGTCCCGTAAGCAAGACCGCCTGATTTTTCACAAATGCCAAAACGTCGCTCATCATATCGCATCCAAATGCGGATCTTACAACGCCGTCAAGATAATCGTGTCCGCAAAGAACTCTGGCATCCAGCAGCTCGGCAATTTTTTGCATCTGCATATTTGTTTCTCCTTTGCCGTTTTATCCCAAAATAATGAATATACCTATTCCTATATATTATACAATAAAAAATTCAAAATGTCCATACATTTTATCGATTTTTTGTAATTTTTTTTGTCAAAAAAACCGCAAAAGACAGAAAAGCTTCCCTATCTGACTTTTGCGGTTAATTTTTTCATTTTGCGTCGTACCAAGTTGCGCCCGTACTTCCTTCCACAGACAGCGGAACGGACAGCTCAACGGCAGTTTCCATGCAATTCACCAAAATAGCTTGTGCTTCCTCTGCACAGCTTCTGTGGGATTCCAGAATCAGCTCGTCATGCACCTGCATGATCAGGCGAGCATCCAAGCCTCGTTCGTGAAGAGTACGGTTGACACGGATCATGGCGATCTTGATAATATCAGCCGCCGTACCCTGAATGGGGCTGTTCATGGCAACACGCTCACCGAAATGCTGTACGTTTTTATTGGAAGAAGAAAGCTCGGGAATATATCTCCTTCTGCCAAACAGAGTGGTCACATATCCGTCTCTCTTGGCTTCCTCCTGAACCCGAT
This sequence comes from Eubacteriales bacterium, assembly GCA_045592565.1. GTDB lineage: Bacteria > Bacillota > Clostridia > Oscillospirales > CAG-272 > HGM12713. The sequence continues at coordinate 5,865 of JAZNVA010000130.1, forward strand.
CCAGATAGGCGCGGATCTGCGGAAATTTCTCGAAATAGCTTGTAATATATTCCTTTGCCTGAGCTTTGGAAATTCCAAGATCCTCCGAGAGAGAGTAATCTCCGATCCCGTACATGATACCGAAATTAACCGCCTTCGCTTTCTTCCTCAGATCGGGCGTGACCATCTCGTGTGGAACACCAAAGACCTTGGATGCGGTCATAGTATGAACATCCTCACCCGACAAAAACGCCTCGGTCAACGCCTCGTCCTTTGCCACGTGCGCTAATAAACGCAACTCGATCTGAGAATAATCGGCGTCGATCAGAACGTACTCCTCATTTTGGGCGACAAAATATCGACGAAAACGCCTGCCAAGCTCGGTTCGGACGGGAATATTTTGCAGATTCGGCTCCGACGAGGAAAGCCTGCCCGTAGCGGTTCCCGTTTGATTAAGCACGCTATGCACCCGCCCCTGCCCGTCTGCCGCCTTGGGCAATCCGTCAGCATAGGTGGATTTCAGCTTGGTTACCTGTCGATAATCCAGAATATCCTCAATGATCGGATGCTTGGGAAGGAGCTTCTGCAAAGTTTCCGCGTCGGTGGAATAACCCGTTTTCGTCTTTCTCGATTTGGGCAAACCCATCTTATCGAACAGCACCTCACCCAGCTGCTTGGGAGATCCAATATTAAATTCCTCCCCCGCGTAGCTGTAAATCCTCAATTGAAGCGCATCAGCAGCCTCACTCAGCTCGTCGCCATAAGCCCGAATTCCCTCGGTATCGATCTGAAACCCTGCCAGCTCCATCTCTGCCAGAACGTATGCCAACGGCATCTCGATATCATAAAGCAAAGAGCTGAATCCAAGCTTTTCAATTTCCGCTCGAAGAGTTTGACAAAGATCATATACGGAAACCGCGCTTGGGATCTTTTCACTCAAGGACGCATTCTTATATCGGACAAACAGCTCGGGCAAGGAATAATTTCCCCTTCCCGAATCCAAAACGTAAGCCGCCAGTTGAGCATCAAAGCCACAGATTGGAAAGGAAAGCTCCCGCTCGATAAAATGCTTGTAAAGACTCTTGGAATCATGGCAAAGCACCGTCGCGCGTGAGAGATGATCAGCAAGATCCTTCCAATCCAAATCGGACACCGAAGCGGTAAAGAGCTTTGTACCGTCATAACAGATCACCGTGTTATTTGAAATATCAACGGCGATGGAATCCCCTATCAACTCACTCAGATTCTCCGCTATCTCATATGAAAATTCCATCTCTTGAGTGGCTTCCTGCTCTTGGTCAGCGAGGGGGACTCCATCAAGATCGAATTTTTTAATCAGCGCCGTAAAATCAAGTTGAAGAAACAGTTTTTTCAGCGCGGACGCGTCGGGGCCTGTGTATTTATACTCGTCAAGAACGTTTGAAACGGGAGCCGACAAGCAGATTTCCGAAAGCGTACGCGACAAAAATGCCATATCCTTTCCCGAATCCAGTTTCTTTTTGATCCCCTCAGACAATCCCGCCGTATCCAAATGCGCATACAGCTCTGCGACGGATGTATGATCGGCAATCAGCTTCAGCGCTGTTTTTTCACCGATTCCAGCCACGCCCGGGATATTATCCGAGCTGTCACCCATCAATGCCTTGACCTCTACGAACTGATCGGGCTCGATCCCGTATTGCTCCTTGAATACGCCACGGTCAAACTCAATGGTTTCCTTTGTCTTGACCAGTAGCACCGATACGTGATCTCCAATCAGCTGCAAGGAATCCCGGTCTCCCGTAAGAACGTAAACGTGCAGGGCATCCGCCCCCAACGTGGACAGGGTTCCCAATACGTCGTCTGCTTCATATCCTTCGCAGGAAACCACCCTCAAGCCCATATCAGCCATGCATTCCTTGGCATAAGGCAACTGTACGGCAAGCTCCTCGGGCATTCCCTTTCGGTTTGCCTTGTAACCGTCGTACATCTTGTGTCGGAAGGTGGGAGCCTTCAAGTCGAACGCCACAGCACAGTAATCGGGCTTCAGACTCTCCAGATAGCGAGAAACCATGGTTACCATTCCGTAAACGGCATTGGTATATAATCCGTCTTTATTGGTCAGCAAACGAATACCGTAAAAGGCTCGGTTCAGAATGCTGTTTCCGTCGATAACTAACATTTTCTTCATAAGAATTCTTATCCTCGTTCTTCTGTTCCGATGGAACTCATCCCCTATAGTATACCATTTTTTTGGTGTTCTTGTCAAGCAAAAACCACAATCCTTAAATTCTATTTTAAACAATAAAAACATATAGTTTTACAAAAAAGGAAAATCGGAAGGTACCGGCCATGAACAGACGAAAACAATTTATAGCCAACGGATTGCTTGTCACAGCGGTCTCTCTCCTGATCCGCTCGGTTGCCGTCAGCTTCAACGTCTATATCTCCAACAAGATCGGCGCCGTTGCTATGGGGCTGTTTACGCTGATTACTACCGTTTACTCCTTTTCGGTCACTCTCGCCACCTCAGGCATCAGCTTTGCTTCTACAAAGCTGATTGCCGACGCGTTGGGAGAAAATCACGTAGAAGAAAAATCCCCCGCGAAAAATCCAACGGTGGCTTGTATCGTCCGAAAATGCATTCTGTATGCCTTATGCTTCAGCATCGGCACCGGTATCCTTTTGTTTTTTCTTGCGCCCAACATCGGTAAAACGATTTTAAAGGATACACGTACGATCCTTCCCCTTCAGGTTCTGGCGTTCACTCTCCCCCCCATTGCGCTTTCCTCGGTTCTGAGCGGCTATTTTACAGCAGTTCGGCACGTGTATAAAAACGCGGTGGTTCAGATCACAGGACAGGTCGCCCGCATCTACGGGTGTATTCTTTTCATCTCACTTTTGGGCGCTGATGACGTGCAAAGTGCATGTCTATCCATCGTATTGGGCGGTGCTCTGTCCGAGGGGATCGCCTTTTTGATGCAATATCTCCTATATCTTCTTGAAAAAAAGAAAGCAAGCCCCAATTCCGATTCACAAAAGAACAAAGCGATCCAAAGTAAGCTGATTCACACCGCCCTTCCCATTGCCTTCAGTGCATATGTCCGATCGGGCTTGATCACGCTGGAGCATATGCTTATTCCCTGGGGGCTACAGCGAAGCGGAGCGTCCAAAGATACCTCTCTTGCGGCATATGGAACGGTTCATAGTATGGTATTTCCTTTGGTTTTATTTCCCTCCGCGCTATCGGGCTCCTTTGCGGGACTACTCATTCCCGAGGTTGCCCAATCCTTATCACAAGGGGATACCGCGCGGATCGACCGTATCATCAACAAGGTATTTCATGCGGTTTTGATCTTTGCGGTAGGAACGGCGGGAATCATGATGTGCTTTTCCTACGAGCTCGCCAATGTGGTTTACCCATCGGCAAATGCAGGCAAATATATTTTAATGATCGCTCCTTTGATCCCCGTGATGTATCTGGATACCTCTGTGGATTCAATTCTCAAGGGACTGGGAGATCAGGTGTTTTGTATGGGTGTCAATATCGTTGACGCCCTGCTTTCGGTCATTCTGGTGTGGACGCTTCTGCCAAGTTGCGGAATCACAGGCTATATCATCACCGTTTATTTTACAGAAACAGTCAACGCAACTCTCAGTATTACTCGTCTGCTCATCATCACCAAGGTAAAGCCGCGCTTGATCCACTGGTTGGGAAAGCCCTTGCTGTGTATCGTTCTTTCCACCACAGGCATTCGGCTTATTCTTACCCACTTTGACAATGCCGCCTCTAATGCATGGACACTTACGGCGCATATTTCCCTTGCGATTTGTATGTATATGATTCTTCTGGTTGCCACAAAAACCATTCTTCTTCCCCAAAAATAAAGAAGGAACCGCGGAAGCGTCAGCTTCCGCGGTTCTATTACGTTTCAATGTAGGTAAACCGTTGAAAGGTTTTTCCATCCCGTTCTACCGTTTCGAGCCACATCGATGCAGGTCGTACCCAGAGCTGACGCTCTCCGTACAGCGCGCGATAGACCACCATGGGCTCCATGGTCTCCGAATGGTATGCGATGTCGATCACCTCATATTCCATTCCTTTAAAATGACGATACCGTCCTTTTTTTATATCAAAATGGTTTAATGTCATAGTCTTCCTCACACACTCAACATGGATCGAAATTCAACACCCGCGCGGACGATATCCATCTCTCCGATCCCCGCGGCATCATAGATGGATTGATCCCTTTCGCATTTTTCCACAAAGGAATCGCAAATTGCCAGAATACGAAATCGATCATTGGAAAGACCATATTCCCGCTCCATGATCTGTGCCAGATTCATGCCCATGCCGCCGCTTTGAATTCCCTCCTCCAAAAAGATCACATTGCATTCGGGAGAGATCATCGGCGCTAACTGTCGAGCCGTTTCCTCATAAGGCTTAAGCACCTCAAGCAATACGATCCCAACGTTCATACCTTCGGACTCCAGCCGTTCTTGAGCCTTCATTGCCTCCGATACGATCCTTCCGTGGGTAACGATCAAAAGCTCGGGCATCTTGCCATCGTCAAAATTTTTCACCATGCCGGGCGTACGGTATCCGTCCTTGTAAAAGGTCTCCGTCACCGCCTCATTCTCACTTCCGTTTGGATAACGAATCGCGGATGGTC
>JAZNVA010000131.1:0-2320 GCA_045592565.1 Eubacteriales bacterium
GAAAATTCAACGCCGATGCCGCTGCCCGATTTGCCGTGATACTTTTTTAGCTTGCGCAGACGGGGCTTGCCCTCGGCAATGGCGATATTGTGAGGACCGTCGTGTCCGATGAGTACAACGTCGTCGCAGACGTCAAAGGGGTGAATTTCTGCAAAGGATCCGCCCCCGCCGATATTTTTCATAATAAGCATCGCCGCCGCTGTTTTTAGGTCTGCTTCACCTGCCAAGGGAATGCCCGACGAGGTCAGAAGCGTGTTGCCGATGATCAGATTTGCCGCCAACTGCTCATAAGGGTTGTTCGGCTCGCTCTTGTAATAATAGGCAAGCGCCGTCAAGTTGTTATTTGACACAAGCTTTTTGAGTGCCACCGCTTGCCTTGCCGAGTATTCAAGATCCTCATTTTTTACGTAGTCGGTCAAGGGGTCGATAGACGGGTCACATATTTCAAACGTGTTTTTGATCTCCTCAATCTGCGCAGAGATCTCTTCCGCCGTAACTGCATCCGAAAGTCTTGCCAGCTCGCACATTTCCAGCATTTTGACGTGAGAGCCGAATGCGGCGGTAAACGCCGTGGGATCGGTGTGCATATCATACATGCCCTCGTAGGTGTGTCCGAGATATCCAATGGTCTCATATTTGAATGCCGCCATGGATGCCGCCGCGCGGCACCACTCGGATACTTCCTTGGCGAGCTTCTCGCGCTGGGAGGAGGATGCTACGATACAAGCGGGAATGGGCTTGCCGAGACGCTCATAAACACCCGCGATCTCGGGCATGGCGCAGATGTCGTCATTGGCGAGCTGCATATAGGTTGTCGTACGGGTATAATCCAATCGGTTCAGCGGCTGAATTCCCACCAGAACCTGAGGAATATCCAGATAACGGGCAAAGGGGGCGCAAACAGCAGACGGTACGTAGGTGGACAGAAGAACAAACAGCAGATCCGCATCCTCACGCTTGAGCGCCTTGACAGCCGCGAAGGCATCCTCCACACAGTCCACATAGCCACCGTCCACGATTTCGCAGGTGTCCGTATCAATGTACTCCATGAACTGCGCGCCCTTCGCCATCAGCTCTTCCTTCAATCCCTCAAATTGCTGGAAATAAATGTAATGTCCCAAGGACACAACGGCAATCTTTGTTTTTTTCATAAGATCTAAGCTCCTTTACTTCGATTGATTTGATTTCATTGTAGCACAAAGTATCCCGTACGCCAAGGGATAAATTGCTCATTTATAGGACAATTTGTTCATTTTTCTTGACGAATTAGCAAAAAGATGGTATAATAAGGGCATGAACTGTGTGAGGAGGAGAGCAGATGCCGATCGAGGATTCTTTTTATGCCGACGTAGGAGAGATTCTTTTGGCGCACGAATTTGTTTTGGATCGGGCGCATAAGTGCGAATATCCAAACGGTAGAGGAAAATATGGTGTGATCTATGCCATCGACGGTCAGGCGGAATTTCGTTTTCTCGGGGCGCCGACCGTGACCGTCTCCACAGGAGATGCGCTTTTTTTGCCTCCCAATGCTACATACCGAATTGTCACAAAAAAGGAATTTCGTCACTATACCGTAAATTTTACCGTACGGCGGGAGACCTCCGCATTGGGGACGATGGATTCCTCTTACTGTCTTCTCAAAAAGGAGAAATCGGGGGGAGTAGAACGAGAGCTGCGGGAGCTGATCGGTTTGTGGAAGGCAAAAAAGACAGGATATCGTATGAGGGCAACGGGATGCTTGTACCGATTGCTTTCGGATTTTTACGGAGCCTATGAAGATGAGGAAAGCGATGGGGTAGGACGGCTTTTTCCCGCCAAGGCGTATCTTGAAAGGAATCTTGCGGACGGTACAAGGCTGGATCATCTGGCAAAGCTGTGCAGTATGAGCGTGTCCAATTTTCGTAGGGAGTGGAAGAAGCTCTATGGGGGGTCTCCCTTGCAGTATCGGGATACCGTTCGTTTGCAAAATGCGAAGGAATATCTGATCAGCGGATACTATTCGGTTTCCGAGGTCGCCGTGCGATGTGGTTTTGAGGATCCGAGTTATTTCGTTCGGTTTTTCAAAAAACACGTGGGGGTGACACCGGGGGAGTGGAAGCGTCAGACGATTGGAAAATAAGAGCGCGCGAGTGCGAAACATTTTTGTCAAAACGATATAAAATACAATGAGATAATAAATATAAAGCTCAAAACGGGAGGAAATTTTAATATTAATTTTTTATGTACGTCACGGAGAACCGATCTACCATCCCAATCAGTTGACGCCTCTGGGAGAAAAGCAGGCGGAGTCGGTTGCGCGTCGGCTCGCGCAGTGCGGTAT
>JAZNVA010000132.1:0-4454 GCA_045592565.1 Eubacteriales bacterium
CGTTTTTCAGATTGATTGAGGTGTGACGTGTTCCTATGTTGTAGATATCAAAGATCGGATTTTCTTCCACGGAAAATCGGGGTAAAAAGTTCACGCCCGATTGTCGCCAGCCGTCACCCGATCGGTTTTCCACCTTGATCACGTCCGCGCCAAGGTCGGCAAGCAGTCTTGCCGTAACGGGGCCTGCCACGAAGGTGGATAGCTCGATCACCCGAACTCCGGATAATGGTCCGTTCATGTTTTTCTCCTTTTTTCAATATTTGGTCTTGACAGATTTTGCCTCGGTCGGTATAATTATAACAGATTCTTTTGTCATTCTCTTGCCAAAAGGTAAGAAATATATGCCATTTTTTAAGATTCGTAAAAAGGAGCTTTTATGAACGCGGAATTCTTGTTGGACAGAGAAAAAAACAGAGAGCTGACCATCTATACCGTATCCGATCAAGCCTATCGGGTCCATTTTCATTCCCATATCGAGCTATGTCTGGTACTGGACGGGGAAATGGAGGCTTTGATCAACGACCAAAGCAGACTGCTGAGAGAGGGGGAGATATCGGTTGCATGGAGCTACGATACCCACGGCTATCATACTCCCGCGCATTCCTCGGTTTTGTCTGTGATCATTCCGCCTCATCTGTTCCACGAATTTCTTCCCATTTTGCATAACGCCCGCGCAAAATCCTCCTTTTTGTCTAACCGATCGCTGTTTGATCGGATACTGGGCTGGATTCGTGAAATTGAGGGGTGTGACGATGCGCTGATGAAAAAGGGGTATCTTTATCTGATCCTGAGTACGCTGATCCAAAATACGGGATTCGAGGAAGCCTCCGTATCCGCGGATTCCCGTCTGTCATCAAGGATTCTGCTGTATCTTAACGAGCATTTTCGGGAGAATATTACTCTATCCTCGGTGGCGCGGGCGCTGGGATATCACCCAAACTATCTGTCCCAGATGTTCAAGAGCACCCTGAAGATCGGATTTACCCAATACGTGTCCATCCTCCGCCTGAGGGAAGCTCTGCTTTTGATACAGGAAGGGAACAGGAGCATGATCGACTGCGCCTTTGAGTGCGGATTTCAATCCTTGCGTACCTTCTATCGGGCGTTTCAAGCCGAGTTCGGATGCGCTCCGCGGGAGCTGATCTCCGAGTTCTCACTCTCTATGACAAAAAAATAAAAAAGGAGATACGCTTGAAGCGTATCTCCTTTTCCTTTTCAGGAATTTTTGAATCGAATGGGAGAGGTGTTGAAATGCTTTTTGAACACCTTGGAAAAATAGCTGTAATTGGTAAAGCCCAAGGAGAGGGCGACATCCTGCAAGGAAAGCTTACCCCCAAGGATCAGATCCTTGGCAATGAGCATTTTTCGCTCGTTGGCGTACTCAATGACGGTCTTTCCCGTTTCCCGCTTGAAGATATGCGCCACATATTCACGGGACAGATGGACACGCTCGGCGATCTGAGTCAGAGACACGGGCTCGGAAATGGTGGCGTCGATATATTTGATGATGGCGCTTACCGCCTCGTTGTTGCTTTCCATAGAGAGGGTGTCCCAGATTTCAAAGAGAATATAATTGAGCAGATTGATCGCCTTTTCCGTGGAGTGATAGAGAGGGGAGAGGTGGCTTTGTGAAAAGGCGGAGATCACGGTTCGGATCTCGCGGGAGATCACCTGGGGCATATAGGTGGGCATGGAGAGGGAGGCGTGGGGAAGAAGCGTGAAATTGAAGCTGACGTAGCGCACCTCCTCCGTACCCGCCAGACGCTCCTGCATGGCACCCGGGATCGAGAGCAGCGCGTCATTTTCCTTCAAAATTATGGTTTTCCCGTTGTCAATATAGGTCAGGCTTCCCTTGAGAACAAAGGTCAGATCGTAATAGGAGAGCCGCCTTTTTTGGATCCGAAGACAGCCCTTTGGGGCAACGTTGCAGTAGTGCAGCAGCTCGTCGACTAAATATCCACTCTCCATTTTCTTTTCTCCTCATGCTTAAAATAGTGCAAAAAATTGGCGAAGAAAGCAATATCCTCTCTTGCACCGAAAATCAAGTCGTGCTATAATGATTATAGCACAAGACAAAAAAACTGTCAAACTTAAAATTTTATAAAAACGGAGGAATCTACATGAAGACCTTTTTTGCCGGAGACGTATGCCCTACGTCTGACAACGCCGCATTGTATGCAGCGAAGGAGACCGAGAAATTGTTTGGAAACGTAGCGACTCTCATCAAGGGATGCGATCTTGCCGCCGTGAACCTGGAGTGCGCCATTACTGAGTCGGAAAATGCCATTCCGAAATTCGGCCCCAACCTGAAGGCTCCATCGGGAACGGCAGATGTGCTGAAGGAGCTTGGTATTACCCTTTGCGGGATCAGTAACAATCACGTGTTCGATTTCGGTATTGAAGGCGCTCTTGACACCAAGAAGCATCTGGAGCGTGTCGGTGTCGCCTACACGGGCTTTGGTGACAACTACGAGGACTCCAGAAGAAACTATACCTTTGAGAAGGACGGGGAGAAGATCTGTATCATCGCCGTCTGCGAGCACGAATATTCCTACGCCATCGAGGATCGCATGGGATCCCGTCCCTTCGATGCCTTTGATACCTTGGAGGATATCGAGAACGCCAAGAAGACGCACGACCGCGTCATCGTTCTTTACCACGGCGCCAAGGAGATGTGCCGGTATCCTTCTCCCAGAATGATCAAGATCTGCCACGCCATGGCAAAGCACGGCGCGGATCTGATCATGGGACAGCATAGTCACTGCATCGGCGCGTACGAGCAGTTTGAGGGATGCCATATCCTCTACGGGCAGGGGAATTTCCAGTTCATAAAGAAGTCCTACAGCAGTGAGCTGTGGAACACCTGCCTTGCTGTGAACTATGATACCAAGACGAATGAGATCACCTTTACTCCCGTTCGCGCAAACGCGCAGGAGGGAACCATCGCTCTTGCCGAGGGAGAGGATAAGGAGAGAATTCTTGCTGAGTTTGCCGAGAGAAACGCAAGTCTTCTTGACGGCACGTGGAAGGAGGGCTGGCACGCCTTCTGTGAGTCCAAAAAGGAAGGATACATCAAGATCATTGCCAAGGCATGTGTGGAGGGCTCCGAGGAAAGACATAACGCCGCATTCGGGCATTATCTGGACTGTGAGGCGCACACCGATGTGTGGAGAGAGCTGTTCCCGACCTACAATATGACCAACGAGACCGAGCGCGATATGCGCGCCGAGCTTGATTTCAAGCCGTCTAAATTCTAAAAAACCACTCAAAGGAGACTTCGGGTTTACGAAGTCTCTTTTTTGCGAAAGATGGATAGAAAAATGTGATAACCTCTTGCAAAACGAGGATGAGTGTGATAGAATAAGGGCATCAATCAGATCTACGGAGGAATACGAAAATGGAACGGAAATTGGGTATCAATACCGATTGCTTACGCGGACTTCTGGACGAGGTCTCTACGCTGGAGCTTGCGCATCAAATCGGATTTCAGGTGTTTACCACGGGCAACGCCGATCCCGAAAACGTGATTTCCTTGAAAAAGCGGGCGGATGAGCTTGGCATGGAATTTGCCTTCCTTCATGCGCCTTATCGGGGAATCAACTTTCTTTGGGGAGAGGAAACCGAGGAGTGTCGGGAGATGTTTGCCAAGATCACCGCTGCCATCGACGTCGCCTCTGCTTGCGGGATCCCCGCGGTGATACTTCACGTGTCCAGCGGGTGGCAGGCTCCTCCCATCAACGATCTTGGTCTGTCCCGTTACGATGCTTTGGTGGATTATGCCGAGGAAAAGGGCGTGATTATTGCTCTGGAAAATTTGAGAATGGTCGGAAATCTGACGTATCTGGCGGATCGCTATGAGCATAGGGATAATGTTCGCTTTTGCTTTGACTGCGGACATGAGCATTGCTACACCAAGACTGTTTCCTGGCAGGATATTTTTACCGATAAGCTGGTGGCAACCCACATTCACGACAATATGGGCAGACCCTTTGAGGATAAGGTAACGGACAGAGACACCCACTGGTTACCCTTGGACGGTACCTATAACTATCACGAAATGATGCGAAAATTCGACCGATACGGATACGAAGGTCCTCTGGTGATGGAGGTGTTCCGAACCATGAGAGCCGACTATAAGGAAATGATGCCTGAGGAATTTATGAAGACGGCATATGAGCGACTGAATCGGATTATTGCAATGTAATAATGAAAAATGTGAGAGATAAGTTGGAGATAAAATGAAAAGAAAACTTGGGATCAACGTAGATTGCCTTCGGACAAGACTGGACAATCTTTCTACTATGGAACTGGCACGAAAGATCGGCTTTGAGTCTATCACCTCGGCCGGTTTGTATACCTTGGAGGAGATCGCTCCTCTGAAAAAGAGGGCGGATGAGCTTGGAATGGAGCTGCCCTATCTTCACGCGCCATACAAAGGGATCAATGCGCTATGG
>JAZNVA010000133.1:0-6285 GCA_045592565.1 Eubacteriales bacterium
ACGTCCGCTATATTGATCTGGAAAGCGGAGCGGTTGAGAATCGAATGATCAACAAACATGCGTGAGGTGTAGTATGAAAGAATTTGAATTGAAATACGGTTGTAATCCCAATCAAAAGCCCGCCAAGCTGTTTATGGAAAACGGCAAAGAGCTTCCTATCGAGATTCTGTGTGGAAGACCTGGTTACATCAATTTTCTTGATGCCTTCAACAGCTGGCAGCTGGTAAAGGAGCTGAAGGAAGCAACGGGTATGCCTTGCGCGACCTCCTTCAAGCACGTAAGCCCCACTTCCGCAGCAGTTGGTCTGCCTCTGTCGGATGTACTGAAAAAGGCTTGCTTTGTGGACGATATTGAAGGCTTGGACGAGTCTCCTTTGGCTTGTGCATATGCAAGAGCGAGAGGAACGGATAGAATGTCCTCCTTTGGTGACTGGATCGCACTGAGCGATGTTTGTGACAAGACAACGGCTCTCCTGATCAAACGTGAGGTTTCCGACGGCATCATTGCTCCCGGTTATACCGACGAGGCTCTGGAAATCCTGAAGAGCAAGAGAAAAGGAAACTATAACATCGTAAAGATTGACGAGAATTATATTCCCGATGCTGTCGAGCGTAAGCAGGTTTACGGCATGACCTTTGAGCAGGGAAGAAATAACTTTGAGATCAACCGCGAACTTCTGAATAATATTGTAACCCAAAATAAAGAGTTGCCCGAAAGCGCTGCTCGCGATCTGATCATTGCCTTGATCACGCTGAAGTACACACAGTCCAACTCCGTATGCTACGCCTATGACGGACAAGCAATCGGCGTAGGTGCTGGACAGCAGTCCAGAATCCACTGCACCCGTTTGGCAGGAAATAAGGCGGATATCTGGCACCTGAGACAGCATCCTAAGGTATTGGCGTTGCCTTTCCTTGAGACTCTGGGACGCCCTGACCGCGACAATACCATTGACGTGTATATTTCTGATGAAAGCGACGATGTGTTGGCAGACGGTAAATGGCAGAACTACTTTACAGAGAAGCCCGAAGCGCTGACCATGGAAGAAAAGAAAGTATATCTGAGTCAGATTACGGGTGTGGCACTGGGAAGCGACGCTTTCTTCCCCTTTGGCGATAACATTGAGCGCGCGAAGAAGAGCGGTGTCAGCTACATTGCCGAGCCGGGCGGATCGATCCGTGACGATAACGTAATTGACGTTTGTAACCGTTACGGCATGGTCATGTGCTTCACCGGTATGCGCCTGTTCCATCATTGATCAAAAAGGAGAGCTACAGATGAAAATTATGGTTGTTGGCGGCGGTGGAAGAGAGCACGCCATTATAAAAAAGATCAAACAGAGTTCTTTAGTAGAGGAAATTTACGTGCTTCCCGGTAATGCGGGTATGCGTGATGACGCGATTTGCGTAAATATTGGCGCTAAGGATCTGGACGGGATCGTCGCTTTCGCGAAGGAAAAGAAAATCGATTATGCGATTGTGGCTCCCGATGATCCGTTGGTGCTTGGCGCCGTAGATCGTTTGAACGAAATCGGAATTCCTTGCTTTGGTCCCCGCGCCAATGCGGCGATCATTGAGGGAAGCAAAATCTTCTCAAAAAATCTCATGAAAAAATACCATATTCCTACAGCGGCATACGAGGTTTTTACCGAAATGGAGCCTGCTCTGGAATATGTTAAAACACAAAATTTCCCCACAGTAATTAAAGCCGACGGCTTGGCACTCGGAAAGGGAGTTGTCATCGCAACCACCCTTGAGGAAGCGAATGATGCGATCCGCTCCATGATGGAGGATCGTATGTTCGGCGACAGCGGCAGTCGCGTGGTGATTGAGGAGTTTTTGACAGGACCAGAGGTTTCCGTATTGGCGTTTACTGATGGAAAGACGGTCAAGCCTATGATTTCCTCCATGGACCACAAGCGCGCGCTGGACGGAGATCAAGGTCTTAATACGGGAGGTATGGGTACCATTGCTCCCAACCCCTATTATACCGAGGATTTGGCGGAGCAGTGTATGAAGGAGATCTTCCTTCCCACCATTGACGCCATGAACGCTGAGGGACGAACCTTTCAGGGATGCTTGTATTTTGGCTTGATGCTGACGCCCAATGGACCAAAGGTAATTGAATACAACTGTCGTTTTGGAGATCCCGAAACGCAGGTGGTGTTGCCCTTGTTGGAAAGCGATCTCCTGACCGTTATGATGGCATGTACAGAAGGAACGCTTGCAAAGACCGAGGTGAAATTCTCCGAGAATGCGGCGTGCTGTGTGATCATGGCATCGGGCGGATATCCGAAAGCATATCAAAACGGATTCGCCATTACGACTGAGTCTGATATGACCGCAGATATCTACTTTGCGGGGGCAAAGGAGACGGACGGACAATTGGTAACAGCAGGCGGCAGAGTGCTTGGCGTAACAGCTGTAGCCCAAAATCTGACAGAGGCAATCGATGTCGCTTATGAGAATGTGAAAAAAGTTCACTTTGACCATGCGCATTATCGGACGGATATCGGCCAGAGGGCGCTGGCGGCATCCAAATAAGACAAATTTGAGGAGTTACTATGGTTTATAGAATTTATGTTGAAAAGAAGAAAGAACTTGCCAATGAGGCAAAAAATCTTTTCAATGAAATTAAAAATCTGCTGTTTATTGACAGCTTGACCGATCTGCGTATGATGAATCGCTACGATGTGGAAAACATTGAAAAGGATCTCTTCGATTACGCTGTAAATACGGTATTTTCCGAGCCACAGCTTGATATCGTTACCTATGAGCTGCCGAAGGATTCCGCAACTGTGTTTGCTGTGGAATATTTGCCCGGTCAGTTTGATCAGCGCGCGGATTCTGCGGCACAGTGTATTCAGCTCTTTTCTCAGGGAGAGAGACCTACGGTGAAAACCGCTCGTGTTTATCTGCTCTACGGAGATCTGAGTGAGGAACAGCTTGCTGCAATCAAAAAGCATGTGATCAATCCCGTAGAGAGTCGTGAGGCATCTCTTGCTACCTTTGACACGCTGAAGGTTTCTTATGATATTCCCACTACTGTACAAACGCTGACGGGCTTTACTGCTTTGGAGGATGACGGCCTTGCTGAATTTGTAAAGACCTACGGCTTGGCAATGGATCTGGATGATATTCGTTTCTGCCGTGATTATTTCCGTAGTGAGAAAAAGGATCCCACCATTACCGAGATCCGTATGATCGATACCTACTGGTCCGATCACTGCCGTCATACCACCTTCCTGACCACCATAGATAACGTTTCATTCGAAGATGAAAAGCTGGAAAAGGCATATCAGGACTATGTGGAGACTCGCCGTCAGCTGGGAAGAACCAAGCCCGTAAACCTGATGGACGTGGCAACCCTTGCGGTCAGATATTTGAAAAAAGAGGGAATGCTTCCTCACCTTGACGAGTCAGAGGAGATCAATGCCTGTACCGTAAAGATCAAGGTTGATGTTGAAGGAGAGCGTCAGGATTGGCTGTTGCTCTTTAAGAATGAGACTCATAATCACCCCACGGAGATCGAGCCTTTTGGTGGCGCAGCTACCTGTATCGGCGGTGCGATCCGTGATCCGCTGTCGGGACGTTCCTACGTCTACGCCGCTATGCGTATCACCGGTGCTTCCGATCCCAGAAAGGCAGTTGCTGAGACCATGCCCGGTAAGCTTCCCCAGAGAAAGCTCGTTACCACGGCTGCGGCAGGATATTCCTCTTACGGTAACCAGATCGGTCTGGCGACCGGTCAGGTTGAGGAGATCTACCATGACGGATACGTGGCAAAGCACATGGAGCTTGGCGCTGTTATCGCGGCGGCTCCCGCCAAGAACGTACGTCGTGAGGTCCCCGAGGATGGCGATATTGTGATCCTACTCGGTGGAAGAACGGGACGTGACGGCTGTGGCGGTGCGACCGGTTCCTCTAAATCTCATACACTTGAGTCATTGGAAAGCTGTGGCGCTGAGGTCCAGAAGGGAAATGCTCCTGAGGAAAGAAAGCTCCAGAGATTGTTCCGAAATCCGGAAGCATCTCAGATGATCAAGCGTTGTAACGACTTTGGTGCCGGCGGAGTTTCCGTTGCTATCGGCGAGCTTGCCGACGGTCTGGAAATCGACTTAAATGCAGTGCCTAAGAAATATGATGGCTTGGATGGAACTGAGCTTGCGATCAGTGAGTCTCAGGAGAGAATGGCTGTCGTTGTAGATGCCAAGGACGTTGACGGCTTTATTGCGCTTGCAAAGAAAGAAAATCTGGAAGCAACCGTTGTTGCTCGTGTTACGGCGCTTCCTCGTCTGGTTATGCACTGGAACGGACAGAAGATCGTGGATCTCTCCCGTGAGTTCCTGAACTCCAACGGTGCAGAGAAGCACATTGATATTGTGGCGGCAGCTCCTCAATCCTTTGAAAGAAAGGCGGAGGGTAGCTTTGTCGAGATGATCGAGGCTCTGCCCAAGGATCTGAACGTTTGCTCCAGAAGAGGTCTTTCTGAGCGCTTCGATTCCACCATCGGTGCGGGCAGTGTGACCATGCCCTTTGGCGGAAAGCATCAGAGCACGCCTACTCAGGTGATGGTCAATAAAATCTCTGTTGAGGCAGCAGACACCAATACGTGCTCCTTTATGGCATGGGGCTATAACCCCTTCATTTCCGAAAAGAGTCCTTACCACGGCGCTTATCTTGCCGTTGTAGAATCAGTTTCCAAGCTGATTGCGGGTGGAGCGGAGTTCCGTGACGTATACCTGACCTTCCAGGAATACTTTGAAAAGCCCGGTAAGGATCCCAAGCGATGGGGTAAGCCTCTGTCCGCACTTTTGGGTGCATTTATGGCGCAGAAGGACTTTGGTATCGGCGCAATTGGCGGCAAGGATTCCATGAGCGGCAGCTTTGAAAGCATTGATGTTCCTCCCACATTGGTCTCCTTTGCGGTAACCACGGGCAAGACGGGACATGTGATCACTCAGGAATTCAAGTCTGCGGGACACAACGTATACCTTCTGAAGCCGGAATACACCGAAGACGGTCTGCCCGTACCCGACTCCCTGAAAAAGCTTTACCGTACGATCTACGATCTGGTTCAGAGCAAAAAGATCGTTGCAGCATATACGCCAACCTATGGCGGTGTTGCAGAAGCAATTATGAAAATGTGCTTCGGTAACGCCATTGGCTTCCGATTTACGGATTCCGTATCGATGGATGAACTGTTTGGTTATAATTACGGTTCCTTTGTCATCGAAGTTGTGGAAGGTTGTGTTCTGGATGGTGTCTTGCTGGGTAAGACTACGGATGATTACAAGCTGGTATATGGCACTGATTCTGTGGATGTTGCCGAATTGTACCGCTCCTACGAGGATACCCTTGAGGGGGTTTATCCCACTCACGCGGCTGAATCCGACAAGGAGATCCCCGCATTCTCTTACGATAAAAAGAGTGTAGCAAAGCCTACGATTCTTTGCAAGAAGCCTAAGGTTCTGATTCCTGTATTCCCCGGAACCAACTGTGAGTACGATACCCAAAAGGCGTTTTTGAGAGCAGGAGCGGACGCAGAGATCTTTGTGATCAAAAACCTTTCCTCCGCAGACATAACCGAGTCAGTGAATGCATTTGCGAAGAAGGCACATGACGCGCAGATCATCTTTGTTCCCGGTGGATTCTCGGGTGGAGACGAGCCTGACGGATCAGGTAAGTTCATAACCGCGTTTTTCCGCAATGGCGCTATCAAGGAAGAAGTCAATCAGCTTCTTAAGGTAAGAAAGGGGCTGATGGCAGGTATCTGTAACGGATTCCAGGCGATCATTAAGCTTGGACTTGTTCCTTACGGCGAGATCATCGACACCGATGAGAATTGTCCTACGCTGACCTTCAACTCCATTGGTCGCCATCAGTCGAGAATCGTTCAGACAAGAATCGCATCGAATATGTCTCCTTGGTTAGCAAAAACGAAGGTTGGAGAGGTTTATTCCGTTCCGATCTCTCACGGCGAGGGACGTTTCCTGGCATCGGATGAATTGATTCTGGAGCTTGCGAAAAACGGACAGATCGCAACACAGTATGTGGATCTTTCCGGAAAGCCGACTTCCGATATTCTTTACAACCCCAACAATTCTTGTTTTGCGGTGGAGGGAATCACCTCGCCCGACGGATTGGTATTTGGTAAGATGGGACACTCCGAAAGAATCGGTGACGGTCTGTACCAAAATGTTCCAGGCAACTATGACAGCAAGATCTTTGAGGCTGCAGTTGAATATTTTAACTAAAAAAATAAAAATCCCCCGGTCAAACCGGG
>JAZNVA010000134.1:0-6333 GCA_045592565.1 Eubacteriales bacterium
ATAAAATCATGGACAAACGAGGTGTAAGATCATTTATGGGAAAATCAACGGAAATGGATATCAAGGTAAAATTCGGGCTGAAAAGCCTGCTCACGGTGGTAGGGATCCTGCTTGCCGTTTTGCTGTTTGTGGGAGTGCTGACCTTTGTCATTCCCGCAGGACGCTACTCGGTTTATACCGCCGATGCGTCAAAGGCGGGAGAGCCGTTTTACGAATACACGGAAGACGAGTCCTTGGATAAGCAGATCGTCATCGATTCCTATCGGGAGCTGGAGGACGGAGAGAATACGTCTCGCCTTCCCGTTTGGCGGTGGTTTACGTCTCCCGTTGAGGCGTTGATCCTTGGCAGCAACAGCTCCAATATGATCATGATTATTGCCCTTCTTCTGGTGCTGGGCGGAACCTTCAAGGTGCTGGAGGAAAGCGGCGGGCTGATCTCTCTCGTTCGGATCATTATGGTCAAGCTGCATTCCAGAAGGTTTATCGCCGTCTGGGTGATCACCGCCCTGATCATGGTTCTTTCCGCCTTTTTCGGTCTGCAGGAGCAGCTGCTCATTCTCTATCCCATCTTCGCTATGCTTTGCGTGGCGCTGAAGTGGTCGCGGTTTACCGCCATTTCCTTTGTTTTGATCGCGTCCGGCGTTGGATTTACCACCGCTATTACCAATCCCTTTACCATCGGTGCCGCCTCCATTGCGGCGGGGACAAGCATTACCGACGGGTTGTGGTATCGGTGCATTATCTTTTGCGTGATGTACGTTGTGACCGCACTGTTTTTGACGTATCTGGCAAAGCGAGATGAAAAGCGGTCAGCGGAGACCTTTGACATTCGGGAATTCGTTACGGTGAGTGAGGACGAGCATAAAGCGGACGTTCGCAAGGCAAAAATGATCGTAACCATGTTTTCGATCGCTCTGCTTTCGGTGATCATATCGACCGCTATCGAGCCGCTCCGCTCCCTCGCCATGGTGTTCATGGCGGTCGCCTTTGTGGTCGGTACGGTGGTCGTAGGCAAATTGTTGCTTGGTACCTATAAGCAGCTTGGAAAAAACTTTGTGATGGGTGTCAAGGATGTTCTGCCGTCCATCATCATCATTATGGTAGCCTTTGGTATTACCTATATCGCTCAGCAGGGAAATATCCTGCACACGATCTTCCATTATTTTTACAATTCCGTTACGAATATCTCGCCTTATCTTGCGGTGATCCTTTTGTACGTATTCGTGCTGATCATTGAATTCTTTATTCCCAGCGCGTCCGCAAAGGCGGTTCTGATCATTCCCATGCTCACCCTTGCCCCCATCGAGGGGATCAGCAAAACGGTGATCATTCTGACCTATTTGTTTGCCGACGGATATACCAATGTGCTGTATCCTACCTGCGGCACACTGCTGGTAGGACTTGGTCTTGCCGACGTAAGCCTTGCCACGTGGTTCAAAAAGACCATCCTGTTCCAGCTGATCCTGTTCGTGATCTCTATCGCATTTTTGATGCTTGCGGTGTGGATCGGACTTTGATATGATGCTTTTGAGGCAGGCGGACTGCCGGCCGAGCGGTTTGTCTTTTTGACGAAGGAATGACAGAGCAAAGGAGTACCTCATGAAGATTGGAATTTCGATCAACCCTTATGATGAGCGATACGCCCGTCTTGGAGACGGAAAATATAACATGATCGCCGAGAGCGGCTTTTCGGCGATCGATTATCATATCAGCAATACCGACAGTGAGATCTATACCTGTGACGAGGCAGAGCTGGCGGCACAGATGGCGCGGGAGAGGGCGCTTATATCTGCCGCCTCCCTTCAGATCTCACAGGTTCACGGCCCTTGGCGGTGTCCGCCGCAGGATGGGACGGAGGAAGACCGTCGGGAGAGAATGGAGAAAATGAGGAGATCCCTTCTGGTAAATAGCCTTTTGGAGTGCCCCTTCTGGGTGGTTCACCCCATCATGCCCTTTGGTACGAGAGATCTCCTTGCGGATAAGGCGGCAGAGACTTGGGATCTGAACGTGGAATTTTTGTCGGAGCTTGTGACGTATGCGAAGGCACTGGGCGTGACGGTGTGTCTGGAGAATATGCCCATGCGGAATTTTTCCGTCGCAACGCCTGCGGATATTTTGAAGCTGGTGAGGGCGGTCAATGACGATCACCTGAGGATCTGTCTGGATACGGGACACGTTGCCGTGTTCCCCGAGCTGTCTCCCGCCGAGGCGGTCAGGGAGCTGGGAGATTTCGTCAAGGTGCTGCACGTCCACGACAATATGGGGGAAAAGGACTCTCATCTATGGCCCACCAAGGGGATCGTGAATTGGGGCGAGTTTATCCGCGCCTTGCGGGAGATACGCTTTGCAGGTGTGTTTTCTCTGGAATCTCGCTTACCGCAAACCGATGACAATGCCGAGTTTCAAGGAGCGCACGCGGAGCTATACCGCCTTGCGAGGGAAATTATTTCCCCCTGATCGGTAAGGAAGGATAACGATGATGACCAATCAATACCTTGTAAATTTTCATACGCATACTACCTTTTGCGACGGCAAAAGCACCCCCGAGGAGATGGTGCGGGCAGCTTTGGATAAGGGCTTTTCCGCCATTGGTTTTTCGGGGCACGCGATCACGCCCTTTGACCTGAGCTACTGTATGCGGGACATGGAGGGCTATATTGCCGAGATCTCCCGTCTTAAGGAAAAATATCGCGGAAGGATCGCGGTATATCTGGGGATCGAGGAGGACGCCTTGTCTTTGACTGACCGAAGCCGATACGACTATCTCATCGGCTCCTGTCACTACGTTCGCGTGGGAGACACCTACTTTTCGGTTGATTCCGGTCCTGAGTATTGGAATCGCCTTTTGGAGGCACTTGGGAACGATCCCATTCAACTGGCGGATGCCTATTATCGCACCTTCTGTGACTATATTCGTGCCAGAAAGCCCGATATCGTGGGGCATTTTGACCTGATTACAAAATATGAGGAGCAGGGCGATTCGCATTTGCTGAACGATCCCCGATACAACCGCTTAGCCGAGGAATACCTTGCGGCTGTGATCCGCGAGGATCTGATCTTCGAGGTCAATGCGGGGGCGATGCTTCGGGGGATTCGCACGACACCCTATCCTGCGGAAAATCTTCTTCGTCTGCTTCGGCAAGAGGAGGCAAGGATCATCCTTTCCTCAGACAGCCATTCGGCGGAAACGGTGGACGGCGGATTGGAGGAAATGAAGCGGTATCTGTTCGATCTGGGATTCCGCAAGGCTTACGCGCTGACCGATGAGGGCTTTCGTCCGTATTCGCTTTTCTGAGTTTTTATTGACGGATCAGACGCTTCTTTTGTAGAGCCTTTGTAAAAGGGGAAAGCTCCCCGTTCCCTTTGATATGGAATAAAGGAGCCCACCGACCGTTTGGTCGGTGGGCATTTCTAATAAGGTTATTTTGCTACGAGAGAGGGACGAACGATGGCGAATCTGTTCCAACCGATGGTATTTGCCAAGCGCTCGTTCAGATTGCGCTCGTTCAGATTCTTCAGATCGATCATCCTGCCGTCTCCCATGTACAGATAGAGTCCGAAGGATCCGTCGCCGGTTCCCTGGAGGTAGAGAATATCACCCGCGATCAGGTTTTTCTCACGGGGGAGTCGTGTTCTCTCGCCTGCCCAGCGGTTGCTGTTCAGAACGGCCTTTCCTCCGAACAGGGAGGGAGCGATCAGCTCTGCGTAGTTGCCCGAGGTGGCAATGGTATAGTTGCTTCCGCTTGCTTGGAACAGCCCGCTTCTCAAGGCGGCGATGTCTGTACCGAGGACGTTCTCAATGCCGAGCAATTCCTTGTAGATGGCGTTGGCAAGATCTACCTGATTTCCCGTGGCGGTAGATCCCGCAACGATCGTCTGAAGCTGCGCGATCTCTGCCGCCGTCAGCGTTCTGCCCACGTATACGGCAGGCGCCTTGACGGGGAATGCCCCCACGCGGCTGTTATCGGTGCAGAGAATGGCATCTCCCGCCTGCGCGGTCTCGGATATCTTGACCGTGTAGGAGATCTGTACCTTCTCATAAGGCTTCAGCGTTACCGTCCAGGTCAGATCCTTCTCTGCAGAGGAAGCTCCGTTTTGGAGAAGAACCGTTCCTGCGGGGATCGTGTCGGTCACGGTAAAGGTCTTTTCTGCCTTCGTCGTGTTGAACAGCGTAAAGGTATAGGTCAGCGTGTCGGCGGGGTTGACCGTTTGTCCCAGCGTTGCGGAGCAGGTCTTCTCGGCAAGGATGCCTCTCATGCCGTCGATCCGTCTCAGGGAGGTCTCGGGAAGCGTGCCCGTCCAGGTGTTGGTGGGACGAATGATATACAGCGCGGTTCTCGGCTTTTCCGTCTGGAACAGATAGCGGCTGGAGTGAGCGGGATCAAAGAGGCTGTTCAGGTGCATATACCGAATACCGGGCTCCTCCGCCTCCGTGTAGGTGTCAAAGTTGTAGGTGCCGCCCGAGCAATGGATGATGTTTCCGTTTCCTACGTAGAGCATGGCGTGAGTGTTGCCCGAGTAGGTGTAGAAGACGATGTCTCCGATCCTCAGAGCCGCCTTGTATTCTGCCTCGATCGCCTTTCTCTCGGCTTCGGTCTCGTTTCCTGTAAAGAAGTAGGTATACGCCTTCATCGCATCGGGCGCGTCGGCAAGCTGGAAGTCACCGTAGTCATAGCCCAGCGCATTGTAGAATACGTCGTGAACGAATCCCGTGCAGTTGCTGTAGCCCGTTTCGTCGGAGGTGTAGTCCTCAGGCGCCTTGCCACGCTCCCAGCGGTAGATCTTGGGGTTCTGTACCAAGCGGACGTCGGCGTACTGAATTCGGTCGCCGCGAAGCAGGAATGCTTCTGCCGTGGCGACGATTGCCTTCTCCACGTCGGTCTCGCCCTCACACAGGGGCTCCGAGCGCATGCTGGATGCAAGGCCGAAGGAGATAGAGGGGCGGAGGACTGCATAAAAGTCGTTTTCAGCCAGCGCGGAGAGAACGCCCTCCGACTCAATCATTACGCATCCGTCGGTGAGATCGTAGAAATTCGTTCCGTCGGTGGCGTAGAAGCGACCGTCGTCAAGCGCGGATGCGGAGGGAAGCACGCAGAGGATATCACCGGGCTGAATATCCCACAAATTTACAGCCTTGGCTTGCGCGCCGAGAAGACGGGTTGCCATGCCGCCCGTGACCGCCTTGCCGCCGAAAAGCCCGGGGACGACGATCTTGGCGTAGGTGTCTGCTTTTTCCGCGGAGGTATCAACGAAGATCTTGTTCAGGACGGCTCCTGCCTCCTCCGTGATGGCGGGGGTGGTGCTGTGGCTGATATAGAATAGATACTTGATCAGCTCCGCGCCCTTGAATTTCGTGCCCGTCATGGCAACCAGCGCCTGCGCGAATTTCTCCATGTCGGTAGCGTTGAAGGTGTAATTGATATAAAGGGTGCTTCCCGCGATTGCCTTTCCGTCTACTGCGGCAGCGCTTGCGGGGATGGCTTGCTTCTTCAGCGTCCGATCCCCCGATACGGTTACGGTATAGGAGACGGTGATCGTTTTTTCTGCGGGAACCGTTACGTTCCAGGAAAGCTCCGTTCCGCTTACCGTGGCGCTACCGCTCTTGTAGGAGGTGTGGGCGGGAAGGGAATCGGTCAGAGTGATCTGCTTTTCCTCCTCCGTCGTGTTCTCGGCGGTAAAGGTATAGGTAATATCATCACCGGGGTGAACGGTTCGGATCAGATCCATGTTGGAGCCCTTGGAAACGAGAACTCCGTTCGATTCGGTGGGAACAAGATCGGGAGCCAACTGAGGCGGACCCTGATATTCGGCTGTGTCCGCCTCGCTGATCAGAGTCGAGCCGTCCGCATATTCCACAAAGAATTTTGCGGTGATTTTGGTATCCACGGGAACGTCCGTGATCTCCAGGGCGCCAAGGAATCCGCCCTCGGGGGCGAGCATGGTTCCGCTTCCGAAATCGGTGGTGATCGATTCGTATGCGTAATTCAGATAAACGGTTTTCTCCGCGCCGCCGTTGACGGAGATCTTAAAGCCTGCGCTCTTAACAGCGTCTGCATTGGAAACCGAGCCGACCAGACGGAAGTCGCAGTAGCCGTTCTCGGCAACGGTGGCCTGGGTGCCCATCATCGCAGCATCGGGAGTGGACTCATCCTTGATGGTGTAGACCGCGATGTCGTCAAGATTTACGGTTACGCCCTGGCATACGCGGAGAACCAGTCCCGAGCCGATGGTGTCGGCATCCTTCGCGAACTGGGTCGCGGAGTTCGCCTTCATACCGAAATAGTAGGTCCACTCCCCGTTTTTCAGTACGTAGGTGTGAATGCCCTCGGTGGA
>JAZNVA010000135.1:0-10317 GCA_045592565.1 Eubacteriales bacterium
CAAAAGGATTCGATATCCAACGAAAGCGGAGAGGGAAAGGAACCCGCGGGGGCAATCGTCCCCTGACGAGAAGGGTGCTTGGGTTCATAGGCGTATCTCTTGGTATTTTGCTACTCCCCTTTGGATTTCTTCATTGGGGATATCGGTCAGTAACCCAAAAGCGCGATAGGGTACGGTATTCCCATGAGGAACATAGGGAAACGAAAAAAAGATCAAAAGGGATTCATGATCTTGGCGATCCATCCGAAATAAAGGCGGAGGAAGGATCATACTCACCGAATATAGAAGCCAAGCGATCGAGCATACCCAAAAATGAAGTTCGGGAGGCGGAAGAGTCATCGGATGACCTTCCAAGATCCAAGCCTCGAAATGAGGGGGATCACTATATTCGTAAGCGCATGATCATTTCATGTCTGCCCGAAGACAGCAATGAACTTTTTACAAGCCCTTCGGTAGGGGCATATCTGGAGCTTGAGACGGAAAGGGGAAGCTCCCCCGATGATATTTCCGTAAAGCTGTTGTTGGCGGGAAGGACGGTAGGCTATCTTCCCGTTCAGGAGCAATCGCCCTATGTGAGCGGTCTGTCTCTCGGACGGAAATTTTACGCCGTTGTGACCGACCGTATCTCGGAATCGGAGGAGAATAAGATCGAAATAGAAACTTGGTTTTCTGTTTCCTAAGACGGGAAATTTTCATTGAAAAGCCGATAATTACAGAAAATCCCTTGACATTTGTTCCGTTTTATGATATACTGTTCGTAATGACGTTTGAACAAGAACCAGTAACCGAAATACCAAGCATCAGAGAGTTGTCGGTGGGTGCGAGACAATGGTTTGGCTTTGGCGAATTCCTCTTGTGAGTTGCGGATTTAAAGTTGGGGCTTCCGATGAATAGATCTTGCCGGTTGTGACCGTTATATCACGGGAGTGTATGTTTGCACTTCATGAGGCTTATTTTGCAAGAAGTAAGCGAAGCAGAGTGGTATCGCGACGGAGTCGTCCCTGCGTTTTTCTTCACGGAAAAACGCAGGGTTTTTATTTGAAAAATTATAAAAACATAAATTAAAGAGGAAAAGGACATGAAAGAAAAATTAGACGCACTACTCAAGGAAGGTACTGCGAAGATCGAGGCGGCACAGTCCGAGGCGGAGCTGCAAGAGGTCAAGGGCGCGCTTCTGGGCAAGCAGGGAAGCATTACCGAGCTTCTTAAGGAGATTCCCAAGCTTGACGTTGCTCTCCGTCCCGAAATGGGAAAGGCTGTCAACAACGTAAAGGCACTGCTTACCGAGCAGATCGAGGGCAGACGGGAGGCGATCAAGCTCAAGGCATCTGCGATCCCCGCGGACTTTGACTGTACCGTTCCCGGCATTGAGCCTCAGATCGGCGGTCTGCATCCCATCACACAGATGTGCTACGACCTGAACGATGCGTTCCGTTCCATGGGCTTTGAGGTGTTTTCGGGACCTGAGATCACCAGCGAATACTATGCCTTCGATAATCTGAACTTCCCCCCCAACCACCCTGCCCGTGAGAGCATGGATACCTATTGGCTGGAGGGACACGATACAGGCTCGGCAAACGACAAGCTCTGTCTGCGTCCTCACCTGACGGGTGATAGCGTGCGCTATATGCAGACGCATAAGCCCCCCTACCGTTTCGTTTATCCCGGCAGAGTTTATAGAAATGAGACCACCGATGCCCGTCACGAGCGCGCTTTCTTCCAGTATCAGGCGTTGATCGTGGACAAGGATTTCACCTATACCGCGGGTAAGGTCATGATCAAGAGCATTCTGTCCAAGGTGTTCGGGCAGGACGTTCCCGTCCGTATGAGAGCGGGATTTTTCCCCTTCGTTGAGCCCGGCTTTGAAATTGATATGGGCTGCCTTGTTTGCGGCGGAAAGGGATGTAGCGTTTGTACGCACGTGGGCTGGATCGAGATCATGCCCGGCGGTACGCCTCACCCCAACGTTCTTCGCGCGGCAGGACTGGATCCCGATGAATATACGGGCTTTTACGTCAATATCGGTCTTGACCGATTGGTTATGATGCGTTACGGTGTGGACGACGTGCGTCTGTTCCACAGCACCGATCTTCGCTTCCTGAAGCAGTTCCACTAAGACGAAGCGAAAGGAGATTAGAGACATGAAATTATCATTGAATTGGATCAAAGATTATGTGAAGCTCCCTGAGGACATGGATCTTTCCCGCCTTGCGTATGACCTTACCATGTCTACGGTAGAGGTAGAAGGAGCGGAGAGTCTTGCCGAACGGTTTGAGAAGATCATCGTGGGCGAGATCAAGGAGGTCCTTCCTCACCCCAACGCGGATAAGCTGCGTGTTTGCCGCGTGGATATCGGCGAAGATGAGATCAAGGACATCGTTTGCGGAGGCTCCAATCTGGAAGCGGGAATGAAGGTCGTCGTGGCATGTCCCGGCGCCATGGTTCGCTGGCACGGAGAGGGAGAGCCCGTAGAGATCAAGAACGCCAAGCTTCGCGGTGTAGCAAGCTTCGGTATGATCTGTGCCGCTGTAGAGGTCGGTCTTGCGGATCTGTTCCCCTCGGCAGAGGAACACGAGATCATGGACGTAACGGCATTTGATGTGCCCGCAGGTACGCCCATTGCCAAGGCGCTGAATCTGGACGATATTATCCTTGAGATTGATAACAAGTCCATGACCAACCGTCCCGATCTTTGGGGACACTACGGAATCGCCAGAGAGCTTGCCGCTCTTTATGATCTGCCCCTTGTGGAATTTGAAAAATACACCCCGGATACCACCGAGGTCTATGATGTTCGGATCAAGGACACCGAGCGTTGTCCTCGCTATATCGGCGCAAGAGTAGAGGGATTGTCCGTCAAGCCCTCCCCCTTTGAGATGCAGAGCCGTATCTGGAGAGTGGGTATGCGTCCCATCAACGCGCTGGTGGATATTACCAACTACGTTATGCTGGCAACGGGTCAGCCCACCCACGTGTTCGATTCTAACCATATCATCGATCATATCGAGGTCAGACGCGCAAACGAGGGCGAGACGTTGCAGCTGCTCAACGATAAGGAGCTGGCGCTGTGTGCCGATGACCTTGTGATCGCAGACGCCGAGGGCGCTGTGGCTCTCGCGGGTGTTATGGGCGGCGCGAAGGATTCGGTGCTTCCCGAGACTCAGAGTGTGATCCTTGAGGTCGCGAATTTCGAGTCCCGCGGCGTGCGCAGAACAGCGCTCCGCTATGACAACCGCACAGAGGCTTCCTCTCGCTATGAGAAGGCAGTGGACCCCGAGCGTTGCGATCAGGCGCTTTCTCTCGCCATGAAGCTCTTCTCCGAGCTGTATCCCGAAATGAAGGTCACCGCCTTCAACGATCAGTATCCCAATAAGCTCCAAAGAGCCGAGATCGACGTAGAGTTTGATTGGCTGGATCGTCGTCTCGGAAAGAGAATTCCTCAGGAGATCGTGGCAAAGAAGCTGGGAACCATGGGCTATGAGGTAACCTTTACCGAGAAGGGAATGCATATCGTCGTTCCTACTTGGCGCTCCACGGGTGACGTTTCCATCAAGGCGGATATTATGGAGGAGGTAGCCAGAATGTATGGCTACGAGAACTTCGAGGCAACGACTATCACCACCTCCTTCGATGGTGCCATCAACCAGTTGAACGTGGATCTTGTCCGCAAAATCAAGGAGTATTTGGCATTCCGTTGCAATATGCAGGAGATCTTTACCTATCCTTGGATGTCCGATGAGTTTGTCAACGCTCTGATTCCTACAACGGAGGGGATTTTGGCACTGGCAACGCCTCCCTCGCCTACGGAGAAGTACGTTCGCTCCTCTCTCCTCCCCAATATTTGCAAGGCGATCGTGAAGAATGAGAGAAACTTTGATGAGTTTGCCATCTTCGAGGAAGCGCAGATCTTCCTTGACAAGGACTATACCTCCGCTTATGAGGGAGAAAAGCTTCCCGCGCAGAAGAAGCATTTGGGATGCGCCTTTGTGGGATCCTCCGACCGTGTCAACGAGCTCTTCCGCCGCGCTAAGGGCGTGATCGGTTCGATGCCCCGCTATACCCATATGGAAGGCTTTACCTTTGAGAAGAATGAGAAGCCCTATTGGGCAGACGAGACGGTATGGCTCAATATCATGCTGAATGGAAAGAAGATCGGAGATCTCGCACTCCTTTCCAAGAAGGCGGCTCTCGCCTGTGGAATCAAGGTGCTTTCTGCAGTCCTTGTCGAACTGGACATGGACGAGCTGATGCCCTTTAAGTCCAGAACCAACCGCTTTGTCCGAATGCCCGAATTCCCCATGAACGAGTACGATCTTTCCTTTTTGGTGGATTCTATGGTGAAGTGGGACGACGTTTATTCTTGTGTCATGGCAAAGAAGAATGAGCTGCTTCGCGACGTTCTCTTTGTGGACGAATATAAGGGTAAGCAGATTCCTGCTGGAAAGAAATCGGTTACCATCCGCTTGATCATCGGCTCGGGTGAAAAGACTCTGACGGGTGAGGAGATCGAGCAGGTTGCAAACAGTGTTCTCAAGAGGATCGCAAAGGGAACAGGCGCCGAAATCCGTACCAATTAACAATGCGAAATTTTACAAGAACCGTAGGATCTTTCCTGCGGTTCTTTGCTTGAAAAATACCTCTTGAAGAATGGAAGAATTTGTGATATAATAATTGCAGTATAAAAAATCGGGATGGAAGCCATGAATCCATATCTCAAAAATTTAAGTAAAATCGAATTTGTTGTGACCGATGCTTGTACGGGGCATTGTATCCACTGTTCCCAGGGAGGACACAGCACTTGCGGAGAATCTATTGATCCGCAGCTGGCTGCCGAGATTGTGCGAAAAATTACAACGATATATGCTATTGAAACGGTCATGACCTTTGGTGGTGAGCCTCTCTTGCGCGCGGATACTGTCTGCGCTGTGATGAATACTGCTAAGGAGAGAGGTGTCCCGCAGCGGCAGGTGATCACAAACGGATATTTTTCCCAAAGCCGTTCGCGGATTGCCCAAGTCGCGGAACAGCTTGCCGCGTGTGGTGTGAACGATCTTTTACTGTCAGTAGATGCCTTCCATCAGAAAACCATTCCTCTTGATATCGTAAAGAATTTCGCCTACGAGGCGATCAAGTGCGGGATTCCGCTGAGGCTTCAGCCCGCGTGGCTTGTCAGCGCTGCGGATAACAACCCATACAACCGGAAAACAAGGGAGATCCTTCGAGAATTCTGTGAGTTGGCGATTCCTGTAGGAGAAGGAAATGTGATTTTTCCGGAAGGAAACGCCAAAAAATATCTATCTGAATATTTCACTGATGAGTGTCCTGAAAATCCGTATGTGGAGGATCCGCGGGACATGCGCTGTTTGTCTTTTGCCCCCAATGGAGACGTTCTTGGCGACAATGTATACCGTCGGGATATTATGGAAATTATCAAAAATTACACTCCATAAAAGAAATGTGTGATCGATCATATGTGTCGAAATTTGCAATAAAAATCCGCCACAGAGCTGCGCGTTTGGCAAAAAAGATGTAAATTGACAGAATTTTTTGAAGAGAAGAAGAATAAAAAAGGTTTCGCAGGCGGATTCTCGCGAAGCCTTTTTTGTTATATTCCGTACGTTCCCGTCAGCGGATCTCTGAAAATACCAAGCTCCGGAGTTCTGAAGGTGAACACCGCAAAAAGCAGGGCGATCACACAAAGCAGAGCGATCCTGCTTTTGGGATTTTTACAAAAGAGCTTTCCGCCGTTGAATTGCCGTGTCTCATAAAGGTACGCAACGGCGGCGGAAATAAAGAAAATGGCAATGTTGATCCAGTCGGGAGATCTGCCGATCACGCCGTTGTAGGTGTAGAACAGAATGGGAATAAGCGAAAGCCCCAATAGAATTCCACGAACCTTTACACACCAGAAGTCGTCTCGGTCGCGAAAGAAACAGCTTTGTACGATGGCATAGAGAAGCATGGGCCAAAAAAGGAGCTTCATATGCTCCCACGTGGATTCATTGACTCCTGAAAAGGGAGCGATCCAAAACGCATTGCCCCACCATTCGTATAAAAAATGCAATAGCGTTCCGAGCAAGGCGGTGACGCCAAATCCTAAAAATTGCGAGAGAGCGACTGACCGTTTCATGTTTCACCTCAAAAATGGATTCATGATAAATGTATCCGAAATAGATAGCAAATATGCGAATATACGTAGAATGTTCAAGCGAACGTCAAGAAAGAGGAAAAAATAAGGGATGTTTTTTGACAGCTTTTTTAACTTCTCTTGACAAAACTGTGAATATGTGATATAATGAGACGATCAGAGTTTTTACAAATATATTTATATACTGTTTCATGGGAAATTACCCAAAATAAACGTAAAAAGGGAGCAAAAAAATGAAGATTTCGTTTTCGCCGCCTGATATTTCCGAGCTTGAAATCCAAGAGGTTGCCGAGGCTTTGCGCTCGGGTTGGATCACCACGGGCCCTCGCACCAAGGAGCTGGAGCGCAAGATCGCTCAATACGTGGGAACCGAGAAATGCGTGTGTCTGAATTCTCAGACCGCCTGCGCTGAAATGGCGCTTCGCGTTATGGGGATCGGAGAAGGAGATGAGGTCATCACCTGCGCATACACCTATACTGCATCCGCGTCCGTGATCGCTCACGTCGGAGCAAAGATCGTACTGATCGATACACAGAAGGATTGTCTGGAGATGGACTACGACGCGCTGGAGGCCGCCATCAACGAGAAGACAAAGGCGGTCATTCCCGTGGATATTGCGGGTATCCCCTGCGATTATGATAGAATTTTTGAGATCGTTGAGCGAAAAAAGAAGCTCTTTACCCCCAACAACGAGATCCAAGCCGCTCTCGGCAGAATTGCCGTTATGGCGGATACCGCCCATGCATACGGTGCAAAATGGCACGGACGGATGATCGGCTCGGTGGCGGATTTTTCCAGCTTCAGCTTCCATGCCGTTAAGAATTTCACCACGGCAGAGGGCGGCGCCCTCACGTGGCGTACGATTCCCGGTGTCAGTGACGAGGAGATCTATAAGAAGCTCCAGCTCCTCAGCCTGCACGGTCAGTCCAAGGATGCCCTCGCCAAGACTAAGCTCGGAGCGTGGGAATATGATATCGTGGATACCTATTACAAGTGCAATATGACCGACGTGGCGGCGGCGATCGGCTTGAAGCAATTTGACCGTTATCCCGCTATGCTGAAGCGCAGAAAAGAGATCATCGAGAAGTATGACGCGGCGCTGAGGCCCATCGGTGTGAAAACACTGGATCACTATACCGACGCATGGGAATCCTCGGGACACCTGTATCTGACAAGAATCCCCGGAATTACCCTTGAGGAGCGAAACGATATCATCATCAAGATGGCGGAGCGAGGAATTGCCTGCAACGTACACTATAAGCCTCTGCCTATGCATACCGCCTATAAAAAGCTGGGATTTGATATTTCCAACTATCCCAACGCCTACGCGCAGTTTGAGAACGAGATCTCCCTGCCGTTGCACACCTGCCTTACGGATGAGGAGATCGAATACGTGATCGCGCAGTACGTTGATATAGTGAAAGAGTATGTAAAGAAATAAAAAGCAGGGAGGCCCGTGATGGTCACAAAAAAATTGAAACTATGGAGCGTGGGAAAGCTACTTCATGTTGCTGATATTTTATACAAATGCGGCAAGAATATGGCAGAGAAATACGGTCTGCATCATTGGGACAACTCTCGCATCAAAACTTGGGTGATCGTCCTGATGTGCGCGATGAAAAACGAGATATGGCTGGTTTTTGACGGGAAGGATGCGGTCGCTACCTTTCAGGTGAAAAAGACGGACGGAGCGCTGTTGTTTCAAAAGCTCGCCATCTCTCCCGATTTTGCGGGAAAGGGAATCGGCTCCTTTTGCCTGAATGAGATCGAAAGACAGGGACGGGAGAGCGGTTGCACGGAGCTCCGTTGTGAGGTATATGACAAAAGTGAGCACGCCATTCGGTTCTACGAGCATAAGGGCTACTCCGTATACGGAACGGTGGAAACGCGGAAATACAATGAGCTGAGGATGAAAAAGAAAATTTGAGGTGTGACGTGAAAAAGGTATTGATTATTGGAGCGGGATTTTTGCAAAGCTTCGTCATTCAAACAGCCAAGCAGATGGGGTATGAGACCTTAACTGTAGACGCGGATCCCAATGCTGTGGGATATCAGTACGCAGATAGGCATGCGGTGATCAATATTGTGGACGAAAAGGCGTGTCTGGAATACGCAAAGCAGGAAAAGATCGACGGTGTGCTGACCGCCGCTACCGACTACGGCGTGCTGACCGCTGCCTATATCGCGCAGGAGATGGGACTCAACGGTTTGAACTACGAGGTAGCAAAGCTGATCAAAAATAAGTATCGATTCCGTAAGCGATTGTACGAGTGTCGGGTGGACGATACCAAGCAGGCGTACGAGGTCGGCTTGGATACCGATCTGACATCCCTTGCATCGCAAATTGAATTCCCTGTGATGGTCAAGCCATGTGACGGGTCGGGGAGTCGAGGCGCTGGCCGTGTTGACGGTGCAGAGCAATTTGCGGAGGCCTGTAGGTTCGCAATGGAATCCTCCATGACCCACCGCGCCGTGGTGGAAACCTTCATCGTTGGAAAAGAGTATGGCGCGGAAAGCATCGTGGTAAACGGAGAGGTGCACGTTCTCGGGATCATGCGCAAATGGATGACACAGCCTCCGTATTACGCGGAGCTGGGACACGCGGTTCCAACCGATCTGCCACCCGAGGTAGAGGAGAAGGCAAAGCGTTGCGTAGAAAATGCCATTCGGGCGTTGGGGATCAATTTTGGTTCGGTGAATATGGATATGCTCATTACGGCGGACGGAAACGTTCACATCATTGATATCGGCGCGAGAATGGGCGGAAATATGATCGGTCCCTGCATTATTCCTTACGGAACGGGCGTAGATTATGTCGAGAACATGATTCGGAACGCCGTGGGCGACGAGGTGGATCTGACACCCAAAACACCTTGTGCGGTTGCCACCCGATTGTTGGCATTTGGAGGTGGCGTGGTAAAACAGCTACCCGATTTCGAGGCCATCGAGCGGGAGTACGGCGTAGAGATCTATCACCATCTGAGCGTCGGACAGCAAATAAACGAATATCATACCAATCTGGACGGTTGCGGATATATTATCGCCAAGGCAAACGACATCGAAACGGCGATCCGGAAAGCAGAGAAAGTATTGGCTTTTATCGGTAAAACAATTTTTACGGCAGAGTAATGGAGAGATAATATGCATAAACACACTCATACCGAAGCTGTGGAAGAACTTTATAGAAGCAGCAAGGACAGAAAAAAATATAAGAGCTTTTATCAGCTTGCTTTCAAACGGTTTGTTGATATTCTGCTTTGTATTATAGCTCTTCCCTTTGTATTGCTGATAGCCATTCCCGTTGCTATTGCAATCAAAATTGAGGATGGCGGACCGATCTTCTACAAATCCCGTCGGTTGGGAAAGGGATTTAAGGAATTTAATATGCTGAAATTCCGCTCTATGAAGGTAAATGCTCCTGATCTCAGGAACGACGATGGAAGTACATACAATTCGCAAAACGACAGCCGCGTAACCCGTGTCGGTCGTTTTATCAGAGAAACCAGTTTGGATGAGCTTCCCCAGTTTTTTAATGTGCTTGTGGGACACATGAGTATTTTGGGACCGAGAGCGGGAGATGTGGAGTCCAAGGATACATATGAGGAAGACGAAAAGGATAAGCTGCTTGTCCGTCCGGGTATCAGCGGATATACCCAAGCATATTATCGAAACAATTTGGGTGTCAGGGAAAAGAGACTGTATGATGCGTGGTACGCGCATAACGTTTCCCTTTGGCTTGATGTCAAAATCATTTTTAAAACAATCGCGACTGTTTTGAAGAGAGAAAACGTTTATACGAATGAGGAGCCTGCGCAGTCAGAAAGCAAGGAAACTACGTCGGTAGGCTCGGATAAGGAGTAACGGACAGTTTAACAACCGAAAACTTGGGGATTGGAGAAGCGATGAAAAAAATAGCTATATTATGTAACAATACATCATCTGTCAAATCTGCCAGAACAGAATTGATTGAGAAATTACGAAACAATAGTGAGCAAATATACTGGGGGTGTATAGATGATGGTATAGTAAACGAATATTTTTCTAAGGAGACGGCTATTTGTTTGCCCATTATTGCAAGTCGCAATAATACGAATCCTTTCGTAGAATTAAAGTCTATGCATAGCGTAAAAAAAGCTGTCAAATCAAATCAAATCGATTCCGCGATTGT
>JAZNVA010000136.1:0-7896 GCA_045592565.1 Eubacteriales bacterium
GCTTCTATATGCCCATAGAGCAGAATTTGATGATTGAAGCTATCGATCGCTTAAAAATAGCCGTTTGCGCGACTCCGCTTTCGGAAAAGACCGAGCCTCAGCTTCTTCGTGAAGATCATGTTGTTCTCAAAAAACTCGGCAGAGTTCCGTTTGAGAGGGAAACAAGCTTTATTATTGACGGCAACAGCAACGCTAAAATTTTGACGATTGGAGAAGCTTGGTGTACTGAAGGTAACTGGGCAGGGTTCCCACCTCATAAGCACGATGAGGACAATATGCCTTCAGAGTGTATAGCCGAGGAAATCTATTATTTCCTTTTTGATCCCAAGCAGGGTTTTGCCGTACAATGTCTTTATACTGCTGACGGAGAGATCGACGAAGCTTACCGCGTAAAGAACGACGAATTGGTGGAATTTCCAAAGGGATATCACAGCACAGTGACAACACCCGGATATCAAACCTATTTCCTTTGGTTGATGGCGGGAGATTATCAGGGCTTTAACCGAAGCAACGATCCCACGCACGATTGGATAAAGTGATAACAAACGGAGATTAAATAGCCGATTGTTTTAGGAGTAAATGGAGAAAAAACGACATTCTTCCTCTCCAAAATGCCTTGTGAATATTGGCTTTTCCTACTTTTACAATCGGCAAAACGGAGATTAAATCTACGGAGAAAAATATCAGATAAACGATTAATTGAGGAGATGGTATGAAATATCTGTTGGGAATTGATTTCGGTGGTGGTGCGTCTAAAGCAACACTGCTGAATGAAACCGGAAACGTCGTTTGCGAAAACACAGTGGAATACCCTACGCTGTATCCTGAAGTCGGAGCTTGTGAACAGTCGCCAAGAGATTGGATAGATGCGCTTTGCGCAAATACTACGGCAATTCTATCTAAGAGTGGTATAGATCCTGCGGATATCGCGGCGGTAGCTATGGATTCTGCGACGCATACGAGTCTGGTATGCGATAAGGATTTCAAGCCGCTCCGTAACGCAATTCATTGGACGGATATCCGAAGCCGAAGGGAAGCGGAGCTTCTTTTGGAAATGCATGGGAAAGGAATATTTGAAAAGACTTTCCACAAGCCCGACACCATATGGACACTTCCACAGCTCCTGTGGCTTAAAAACAAAGATCCAGAGCTGTTCCGTCAGATAAAATATATCTTTTTTGAAAAGGACTATATTCGATATTTTATAACTGAAATATACTGCACCGACTTTATCGAAGCAGAGGGCAGTATGCTTTTTGATCGTAATCGAATGGAATGGGATCAAGAACTCTGTGCACTGTGCGGGATCGACATGTCAATGCTACCGCCTGTAAGAAAGCCTACGGATATAGTGGGCGGTGTTACGGCGCGTGCGGCAGAGGCGACGGGACTTCGTGAGGGTACGCCCGTGATCTGCGGTACGACGGACACCGTGATGGAGGTGTTCGCATCGGGGGCTGTGGAGAAGGGAGATATGACAGTCAAGCTTGCCACTGCAGGACGCATCTGCGTGATGACGGATAAGCCCTATCCTGACAGGCACATGATCAACTATTCACATATCGTTGAGGGATTGTGGTATCCGGGAACGGCTACTAAGTCTGCGGCGGCATCATACCGCTGGTATAGAGATACCTTTGGCAGAAATTACCGTGAGCTTGATCGTGACGCAGCGGAGGTGGCTGTGGGCTGTGACGGTTTGATGTTCCATCCTTATTTAAACGGTGAACTGACACCGTATGCAGATCCTCGGCTTTGCGGAAGTTTTACGGGTATACGCGCAACGCATACAAGAGCACATTTTACAAGAGCCGTCCTTGAGGGAGTTTGCTTTTCACTTTTAGACAACAAGCGCTATCTTGATACGTTGAGTATCCCATATTGCCAAACCGCAACGTTGATTGGCGGTGGTGCAAAGGGAGCACTATGGCGGCAGATGACGGCGGATATGCTCGGTATGATACTGCGAACTACAGAAAACTCAGATTCCTCGCTCGGCTCTGCGATGCTGGCAGGAGTGGCAATCGGTATTTTCAAGGATGCAAAAACAGCGGCAAGGCTTTGTGTAAAGCCAAAGGAGGTTGTTTGTCCGAATGAGGAAAATTATCAAACATATCAAAGGCTGTTCAAACGCTATAAAAATATCCACGATGCTCTGGAAGAAATTTATCGCGAGGATATAGAGCTTTGAAGATAGTGGTATGTATTAGACAAGGACTTGACGGAGAGATTGGTCCGTTCGATGCTTGCGCATACGAGACGGCACTGCGAATCAACGGAGCGGAGATCACGCTTCTTTCAATGGGACCTGTCGGTGTGGGTGAGTTTTTACAACGCTTGACGCGACTTGGAGCAAAACGGGCGATCCTTTTAAGTGATCCTATCTTTGCGGGCGCGGATACGCTTGCGACGGCTTACACACTTTCCTGCGCAATAAAAAAAATCGACCCCGATGTTATCCTTTGCGGCAGACAGACGATGATCGGAGATACCGCGCAAACGGGAGCTATGCTTTCGGTTCTTTCGAAGTGTTCGCTGATAACAAACGTGATGAGCATTGATCTGATCGAAAACGGAAAAATATCGTGTATCACGAGAGACGAAGGAAAGACCGATGCAGAGCTCCCCTCATTGCTTACGGTGGAGCGAATCAATACGTTGCGATTGCCTCACCTTCGTTCAAAGATGGGAGAACTTGAAATTTGGAATGCCGGCGACATCTGCGCAGATCCCGAACGGTGCGGTGTGAAAGGCTCACCGACACGTGTCATCAAGACCTTTGAAAATCAATCGGGAAAACGGAAATGTCAATTTATTTCGATGGAGAAACTGTATGACGTAATCCGTGAAGAACAAAAAAAGAACGGGTTTGCGGTAACAAATCCTTTTCAAAAAAGTGAAGAAAAGCTATCGGATATTTGCATCGTCGGAAGCGCTCCGCGCGGCTTTGCTAAAACAGTCGCAGAAAAGGTCATCGAGATCCCGCTTACCGACGCGGAAGATATCACACAACGCATTCTGGAAATTGATCCGTCCGCGGTGCTGTGGGGAAGCGATACGAGATCCAAGAGATTAGCGGCAGTGGTAGCGGCAAAAATGAAGCTTGGGCTTTGCGCCGACTGTACCTTGCTTGAATGTGAGGCAGACGAGCTTATGATGTATCGTCCCGCGCTATCGGGCAGCGTAATAGCTAAAATAAAAAGCCTTACGCGTCCTGCTATGGCAACCGTTCGAGCTGAATGCGAAACGGCGTGCGATATTATTGTTACCGCAGGCTTCGGCGTGAAGGATCAAATGGAGAAAATCAAGCAAATGGCTAAAGAGCTCGGAGCGCAGATGGGAGGGTCCAGAAAGCTTGTGGATCACGGCTATGCTCCATATGAAACACAGATTGGATTAACGGGAAAAACGGTCAGTCCTTCCATATATATAGCCATCGGTGTTTCGGGTGCGATACATCATATTGCGGGAATGCAGCGTTCGGGTACGGTCATAGCAATCAATCCCGACAAAGATGCCCCCATTTTCGAATACGCCGATTACGGTATTGTTGATATTTTTAAAGGAATTAGCCGATTGTAAAAGTCCTCACGAATCCCCTATAAAATGAGAAATCAAGAGGAAAAGTAAGAGGCACTGGAGGCGAGATCAAAAAACGATCCCCAAAGGGCACGACAAAAGCGGGCGGCGAACCGTCCGAAAAAAGATATGTGGGAGAGTGGTCAGCAAGCCAATAACCTGCGAACGCTTCTGAAGCTCCTGTTGTCGGAAAGAGCAAAAGAATTCTTCAAAAGATTGATGGTTCTCTCAACAGTCACACGGTGCTTGTAAAGGTTGTTCCAATGATCGGTGTCTCTTGAAATTCCGGGATAAAGCCTGAAAATTTTATCGGGGTAGGTGTAAACGCATTTGCCATAGGAGGAATCGGTACACGGAGTATCACAAACACAAATGCGCGTCGAGGTTTTCGGAACGGGAATGGATTTCGGACATACCCACTTAAAACGAAGAGAACGTTTTTTTCTTTGGATCTTCCGAGGTATTGAAATTCAGCACCGTCTAACGGGCAGATGGGAGTGCCGTTTTCGTCAAAGCACGCGTCAGAGGCCTTGGGATTTCTGACGTTTAAAGGAATGATCGCTCTTGTAAAGCCAAACTCATTTTTTAACAAGAAATCTTTCATGGCGTAAAAAAAATGACCGTTGACGTCGAACACACGATCACGCGCGAAGTGGTTGAAAACGCTGAAGACTTTTATCATTGCGCCGAGGCTTTTGGCAACTTCCAGCAACAGCTTGCAGATTATCTAGCACACAAGCTCCACGAGAGCATTGTAAACTTCCATAACACGCCTTGGCGCTATGAAAATTTAATGAAAGCAATTGAAAAAGACAGTTGTGGTCGTCTTGCCGAGGTGGCGGAAGAAGTACAGTTTGCACGTGATCGGGAGCAGTTTTGTAAAACGTTGGAGCTGGCACATCAAGCAGGTACACTGCCACTCAGAGTTACTCACAACGATACCAAGCTCAACAACATTTTGTTTGATGAACAAACAGGTGCCCCCGTTTGTGTGATCGACCTTGACACGGTTATGCCCGGGTATTCAGTCAATGACTTTGGTGACTCCATTCGTTTCGGTGCCAATACCGCCGTAGAGGATGAGACCGATCTTTCCAAGGTGACCTTGGATCTGCATTTGTTTGAGGCATATGCAAAGGGCTTTTTGAAGGGCTGCAACGGAAGCCTGACCGAAACCGAGATCGATCTGCTTCCCATTGGCGCCATGATGATGACGCTCGAATGCGGTATGCGATTTTTAACCGACTATTTGGAGGGTGACGTGTATTTTAAAACTCACCGCCCCAAGCATAATCTCGACCGCGCACGCAATCAGTTTGCGTTGGTGGCAGATATGGAGCGGAAGTTGGACGAGATGAAGGGGATTATAAAAGGTTTAAAATAAGCAATGTTTATTGTGAAAGAAATATTTTTGCTCAAACTGCCTGGATTGCTGAATCGCGTACTCCCAATGCAACAAGTGGATTGGAGAAACTTGTTGTGCTTTTAAGCACTTTCAATCCTTTGAAAAATAAAAAACACACTTAAAAACAGACTATATTTAAAATTGATTGTGCTGTGAAAAGATAAAGAAAGGTAACTTATGCAGTATTGGGGGCATCGGGCAGCTGCGCGTGGGGGAGCGCTGGTGTATCCGGTTCCTCGGGAGTACTCTCTGTACCGTCGGTACCCTCATTGTTCGGAGGTTCTGGGGCAGGATCCCCGATCAGATCAAGCTCGAAATGAAACTGGTTGTTTTCCAGAAAATACGCATTTTTAATCGTCGAGTAGTACGTGTTAGAATTTATTACAGGTCTGCTTGTGGGAGGCATCATTGGAGTGTTTACAATGTGCCTCTTTCAGATCAACAAAACGAAATAAAAATATTACAAGAGTCGCTTTGCGAAAAGAAAACGCAATGCGGCTTTTTCTTTTCGCATCCGATTCGGAAAGGATTTCATGAATAGCTTTATGTCATGGGTGGGCGGTAAAAAGGCGTTACGAGAAGCCATTGTTGTCCGCCTTGACCATTGATGCGACAGATACGTGGAGGTGTTTGGGGGCGGTGGGTGGGTTCTGTTTCACAAGAACCCATCCAAATTTGAAGTCTATAACGATTTTAACCCCAATCTCGCAAATCTCTACCGTTGCGTAAGAGATCATTCGGATGAGCTGTGCGAGGAATTGCGGTACACCCTTAATTCCCGCACGGACTTTGAATACATACGGAATGTTCTCCATACCAGAACCGAAATACCGGATATCAGGCGAGCTGCGTATTTTTATCAGATCATTCGTTACAGCTATGCGTCGGGACTTGATTCGTTTGGAGCACAGCCGCACAGTATGTGGCGAAACTTTCCCCTTATTTACGAAGCGGCAAGGCGCCTGCAAAGTGTGATCATTGAGAATAAGGATTTTGAAAAGCTGATCGGACAGTATGATCGACCGAACACCATCTTTTATCTTGATCCCCCGTATTATGAAACGGAGGACTACTATGAGGACGTTGGCTTTACTGAAAAGGATCATATCCGTTTGCGGGATGCCTTGATGAATATCAAGGGCAAGTTTTTGTTGTCTTATAACGACTGTCCCTATATTCGGCAGCTTTACTCAAAGCCTGGGATCATGATCGAAAGCACCACAAGACTCTCAAACATTGCCCAACGCTATGATGCGGGCAAGCAGTATCCCGAACTCTTGATTTCCAATTATGACACCTATGAGAACGGTGTTCTTGCAAGACAGCTCACGCTGTTTGATAACTTTGATGAAACAGAAAAAATACTGAAGGAGAAGAAAATCATATGGAAAGAAATTGCAAATTAAAGGTTAAGGTTTCCCAAGATGCAATCGACAGGCTCGGCATTGACGAGAACAGTATGCTGGAAACCGTATTCAAGGACGGCGTAATTACCATCAGAGTCCTTTCGGATGTGGAGGTACAGGAAGTGATGCACGAAGCCGAACCGCACGAGGAAGAATACGACAGCATGGAAGATGCGTATGCCGATGGGCTGCATGACGGACACGTGGACGGATATGAGGCAGGCTACCGTAGGGGATTCCAACATTGCCTTGAAGGAAAGCCCTATGATGACGAATACCCCGGAGACTACGTACTTTCCGATGACGGAGACTGCAACGAGGAAGACTGTGAGGACTGTGAGTATTTCTGCCATAGATGCGGGAAATGTGTCCTTGATGAATGAACTGTGCAAAAAAGGAGAAACGACATGAACAAGATCTACAGAATCCTCGGCAAGAAAGGTCGCATTACCATTCCGTTCGAAATCCGTATGCGACAGAGATTTGCATCCAATGATGTAGTATCCTTTGAAGAAAAGGACGATCATACCGTTATCATCCGACGGGAAAAGATCTGTGATCGCTGCAAGACCGATGCGGTGGAAAAGGAAGCATCCCTTTTTGATGTGATCAACAGTCTCAAGCCCTCCGAGCAAAAGGCCGTATTCAAATATCTGGCGCGAAAGCTTGCAGATTCGGAGGAATTATGAAATACACGCCTCTGTACCCCTACTCATATGACGTTGCCAAGCGCGACTGTGAGGTCGGAGATTGGAGAGCATCCTATAACGAAAACGTAAGGTGCAAGACTTATATGGATAAGCAGATCGCCCAACGGTTTGACGGATTGCGCCTTGACGGTAACCTTATTAAGGACGTTTGTGAGGTGTTTGGAATCGACCGTGTCAAATGGGTGCTTGCCAATACGGTGCGCCATCTTCGGTATGACGGACGTTTCCGTCCCGAAAATAAGCAGTGGGCAAATACGCTGAATATTCCCCGAAGCCCATATAACTCCGAGTTTTGCTTGCAGAGCCATCCCGAGAGTGTCAACGGACTTGTGAATCAGTATCGCAAGTACGTTCGTGAAGATCTCGGAATGTTTGATTACAGTCATTGCCTGCAGACCGAGGATGCGAACAACTATGCAGGAAAACTGTTGATACTTCGTCCTGAATTTCTATCGGATGAAAGGAAGAACGGCAGACATCAACTGTTCTTCGGCAAGTTCGGAAACGGATGCGATCCCGAAGCAAGCGGACATAAGGTGTACGGCTTTATATGTAAACTGAAGAAACCAACATGGTAATTATCCAAAGAAAGGAATCTAAACAATGAAACGGAATAAAAGAATTCTTGCGATCCTTGCGGCGGTTCTTCTTCTGCTCTCGCTTCTCTCAATACCCGCATTGGCGGCGGAAACAGGAGATGTGGCGGGAGCCGTGGAAGATACATGGAATGCCGCCAAGGGTCAGATCAAGCAGGTAGTCAACAACGTTGTTTTTCCTGTGATCGATCTGATCCTGG
>JAZNVA010000137.1:0-6010 GCA_045592565.1 Eubacteriales bacterium
ATTTGTCTTCCTAAGCCCGCTTGGCCTCCGACTTCCGTTCACCTTGAGGTTTCGCTGGCAGGCGAAGGCGTAACGGGATCCGCTTCTACCTTTGTTACGAAAAACGTTTATGTTGAGCACGCCTACAAATCTCTTACCACCAATCTTGGTAACTCAACGATGACCGCAGTGGAAGGATCCTACTACGTAGCATTGCACATCAACAACTGCCCCACCGGCGTAACCTACAAGGTCAGACCCGTGATCACCTTCCGGGATAATACCACTGTAGCCGGCACGTGGAACACCTACGATCCCGAGCCTCTGAGTGAGAACATCAACTACATGCACTTCTCCTTCGATGACGGTTACATCTGTCTGGACAATCTGACCAACAACAACTACGACAGTCTGTTTGACGAGCCTTTCTTCAAGTGGATGAAGGGTATGCATGACGAATACGGCGCAGTATTCAGCGTTTACTTCTTCAATCAGGAGCTTGCTAATTTTGCCGCAAGCGAAAAGGGCGATGATTATCAGGCTGAATTCCAGGCAAATAAGGATTGGCTCCGCGTTGGTCTTCACTCTCCTCTGAATGACCAGAATGCAAACTTTGGCACCGACAAGGGAACTACCTACAGCACCGTCGAGGCAGGCTATGAGCAGTGGACCATGTT
Source organism: Eubacteriales bacterium (assembly GCA_045592565.1). Classification (GTDB taxonomy): domain Bacteria; phylum Bacillota; class Clostridia; order Oscillospirales; family CAG-272; genus HGM12713. Next base: position 657 of record JAZNVA010000137.1, read on the forward strand.
CCTGACCTCCGCTATGAAGTTGACCGGCGACAAGGAGTGTCTGGATCTGATGCCCAGACTTCACAACTTCGCGGGCACGGAGGATGCCATCAACGGTATGATCGCGGCAGGCAGAGCGTTCGCAGCAAGCACCGCCGATGAGACCGATACCGCGGCAGATTACGCTCCTATGGGCTTCCTTGCAGCAGACGACACCAGAAGCTCCTACTATATGAACAGCGCGGTCTCCAAGTGGCTGAACGCCAACGATCACCTGACCGACACCGGTAAGGATCAGACCTTCGTTGCAACTGATATCCGCGCTGAGCACTGGGACACCAATCCGGGTAACTTTACAATGGACAACATGTATGACGAATTGCTTTACCGTCACACCAATTCTACCTTCGAGATCAGCGCTTCCTCTATGATTATCTTCTCTCACGAGAGCCGCATTCAGAAAAACCAGAATAACGTGAAGGCAGTTATGGAGCAAGCCGCTAAATTCGCAAAGGATTTCGGCATTGAATTCGCATTCTCGCAGGATAGAATCTTCGGTGCATCCGATATGGATTTCGCAACCTCCCCCGCTCCCGACTACGTACCTACTCCCGAGCCCGAACCTGATCAGCCCGGTGCAGGCGGATCCGGCGGATCCAACGAGGACGTTGGCGAAGAGCTTCCCGAAATCAAGGTCTGATTTCCATTAAAAACAAAATCCAGGGAACCCCGGACGGGGTTCCCTTTCCTTTTGCAAAAATAATCTTTTATTTGGACAAATATTCTCTTTTTTCTGCATACAGCCCCTTTACAGACGAGGGTTTTTGTGTTATACTTATACTGTAAAATTATATTCGTACAATAAAACAATAAAGGAGTTCGACCATGAAAACCGATATTGAAATCGCAAAAGAAGCCAAAATGCTCCCCATTGCCGAAATCGCCCGCACGCTGGGTGTGGAGGATGATGAGCTGGAGCTGTACGGAAAGTACAAAGCAAAAATAAACGATGAATTTCTCAAGCGGACCGCTTCCCGCCCCAACGGAAAGCTGATTCTCGTGACCGCCATCAACCCCACTCCCGCGGGTGAGGGTAAGACCACCACCACCGTCGGTCTGGGTATGGCAATGAACCGCATGGGCAAGAACGCGGTCATCGCCCTTCGCGAGCCCTCTCTCGGCCCCGTATTCGGCGTCAAGGGTGGCGCCGCAGGCGGCGGTTACGCGCAGGTCGTTCCCATGGACGACATCAACCTTCACTTCACAGGAGATTTCCACGCCATCACTGCCGCCAATAATCTGCTGTCTGCGGTCATTGACAACCATCTTCAGCAAGGCAATGAGCTTGGTATTGATCAGAGACGGATCCTCTTTCCCCGCGTCACCGATACCAACGACCGCGCTCTGCGCAACGTAACCGTCGGACTTGGCAGCAAGGTAGACGGAATTCCTCGTCAGGATCACTTTATGATCACTGTGGCAAGTGAGATCATGGCGATCCTCTGTCTTGCCGAATCTCTTTCCGATCTGAAAAAGAGACTGGGTGATATTCTCGTTGCCTACACCTACGACGGCAAGCCCGTTTACTGCCGCGACCTTCAGGTGGCAGGCTCCATGGCTGTTCTGCTGAAGGACGCCATCAAACCCAATCTGGTTCAAACGCTGGAAAACACCCCCGCACTGATTCACGGCGGTCCCTTTGCCAATATTGCCCATGGCTGTAACTCGGTTCGTGCCACCAAGCTGGCACTCAAGCTCGCGGATTACGCCATCACCGAGGCAGGCTTTGGTGCCGATCTGGGTGCGGAGAAGTTCCTTGACATCAAGTGCCGCAAGGCGGGGCTCACGCCCGACGCGGTTGTTCTCGTGGCAACCGTCCGCGCGCTGAAATACAACGGCAGCGTAGCGAAGCCCGATCTCGCAAATGAAAATCTGGAGGCTCTGAAGAAGGGCTCTGTCAATCTGGAAGCGCACATCGACAACCTCCGCAAATTTGGTCTGCCCGTGGTGGTTGCCATCAACCGCTTTGGAACCGATACTGAGGCAGAATTGGATTATATCCGTGAGGTCTGTCGTGAGAAGGGCGCCGATTTCGCTCTGTCCGAGGTATTTGCCAAGGGCGGCGAGGGTGGAATCGAGCTCGCAGAAAAAGTCATTGCCGCATGTGAGAAGCCAAAGAACTTCCAATTTATGTACGATGACGATATGTCCATCAAGGAAAAGGTGGAGGCGATCGCCACCAAGATCTACGGCGCGGACGGCGTGAAATTCGATGCCGCCGCCTCCAAGGCGCTTGCCGAGATCGAGGCTCTGGATCCCGCCTACTCCAAGCTTCCCGTTTGTATGGCAAAAACACAGTATTCTCTCTCCGACGATGCCGCCAAGCTCGGCAGACCCACAGGATTTACCCTGACGGTTCGCGAGGTCAAGCTCTCAGCGGGCGCCGGATTCATTGTGGTGCTGACGGGTGCGATCATGACCATGCCCGGTCTGCCTAAAAAGCCCGCGGCATACTCCATTGATATTGACGACGAAGGAAATATTACGGGGTTGTTCTGATGACCTTCCCTACCATTCTTTCCTCTCATTCCCCCGAGCAGACCGAGCAGGCAGGGCGAGAGCTGGCGCAAGCCTTTCTCTCCTGCCCCTCGCTCCCGCCCTTCGTGGCGCTCTACGGTGACCTCGGCGTAGGAAAAACCGCCTTTGTCCGTGGCTTTACATCGATCATAGCCCCCACGTCCCGTGTCAAATCTCCCACCTTTGCTTTGGTTCACGAATACAAGGGGGAGCGCCTGACCGTCTTTCATTTTGATATGTACCGTATTGAGAGCGAGGACGAGCTGGATTCCATCGGCTTCTACGACTATTGGAACCGTTCGGGCATCTGTCTGATTGAGTGGAGCGAAAAAATCGGTTATGCCCTGCCCGAAGAATACGTCAGAGTGGAGATCCGAAAAGACTCTCTCTCCGATCCCGACAGCAGACAGCTCACTCTGTCCGCCATCGGATTTTAATCTCTGTTTCATGGAGACCTTATGAAAATTTTAGCACTTGACAGCTCTGCTGTCGTCGCGTCCGTCGCGCTTTGCGAGGACGACAAGCTTTTGGCGGAATACACGCTGAACAACGGAAATACTCACAGTGAAACCCTTTTACCCATGGTAGAGTCCATTCTTCGACACTGGGGGATCACGGCAAAGGAGATCGATCTGTTTGCCGTCTCATCGGGCCCCGGCTCCTTCACAGGAGTTCGGATCGGCGCGGCAACCCTCAAAGGTCTCGCCTTTGGCTCCCAGAAGCCATGTGTGGGGGTTTCCACCTTAGAAGCGATCGCCACAAATCTGACGGTGCTTCCCGCCTTGATCTGCCCCGTGATGAACGCGCGGAGAGGTCAGGTCTACACGGCTCTGTTTCGATCCGACGGACAGAATTTGAGCCGTCTTATGCCCGATTCCGCCCTCTCCATTGCCGAGCTGGACGCACTTCTTTCCCAATACGGAGAGCCCGTCTGCCTCTGCGGTGACGGCTACGGCATCACACTGGAGGGGCTAAAAGAAACCGCCGTGATCCCCGTCCCCGACCGACTGAGACATCAATCGGCGTACTCGGTAGCACAGGTAGCAAAAAAAATGTATGACGCGGGTGTTTACACCGACGATGCGGGATTGACCGTTACTTATTTGCGCCCCTCCCAAGCCGAGCGGGAACGCATGGAACGAGAAAATTTAGGAAACAATAAAAAGGAAGAAAAGCTATGAAAATCGTTATTGGCTGTGATCATGCAGGCTATGCACTGAAGGGCGCCGTTGCGGCGCACGTTGAATCCAAGGGCTACGAGGTGGTAGACGTAGGAACCTACTCCACCGACAGCTGTCACTATCCCGTATATGCGCACGCCGTTTGCGAGAAGATCCTCTCGGGTGAATGCGCGCTGGGTATCCTCATTTGCGGTACCGGTATCGGCATGTCCATGGCGGCAAACAAGCACAAGGGAATCCGTGCCGCTTGCTGCTCCGACACCTTCTCCGCCCGACTGACTCGTGAACACAACGACGCCAACGTTCTTTGCTTTGGCGAGCGCGTAGTTGGCGCGGGACTTGCTCTGGATCTGGTAGACGCGTTCCTTGATGCCGAATATCTGAACAACGGCAATCACATCACCCGTGTGGCAATGCTTGCCGAGCTGGAAAAAAACAACTGATCCCCCGCAAATAAATTTTGAAACAGAGGAGGACTCTGACCATGTGTATCAAAAAAATCGCCGGAGTGTTTCGTGCCATCTCCGGATCTCCTCATCCGAAAAATTTCACCTCGGCGATCATTGCCGCCGCGGGACTTTCCGAGCGATTCGGGGGAGAAACCACCAAGCAGATGACCATGCTGTGCGGTGAGCCTGTTCTGCTCCATACCTTGAAGGCATATCAGGAATGTGACTGCATTCACGAGATCATTATCGTCGCCAAGCGCAACGAGATCCCCACATGGGAAAAGCTGTGTCTGGCGCATGGGATCAGCAAGATCTCTAAAATCGTTCCCGGCGGACATACCCGTCAGGCTTCGGTGATGAACGGTCTGGACGCAGTGCATGAAAAATCCAAATTCGTCGCCATTGCCGACGGTGCGCGTTGCCTGACCACCCCCGATCAGGTGGAGGTCGTATGTCGTACCGCCTACAAATACAAGGCAGCGACTGCGGCGCACCGCTCTACGGATACGGTAAAAATTGCCGACAGCAAGGGTTTTATTGATTCTACCGCTGACAGAAATACGGTATGGTTGGCGCAAACGCCTCAGGTGTTCAAGACCAATCTCTACCGTTCTGCCGCCTATACAGCCTTTAAGAAGGGCTTTGAGGGAACGGATGACAACTCACTGGTAGAATATATCAAGCATCCTGTCCGCCTTGTGGAATGCGGATCGCAAAATCTGAAGATCACCACCCGTGAGGATCTTTGCGTTGCCGAAGCGATCCTGACCGAACGCAAGCGCACGGAGGCAGAGCTATGATGCGCATTGGTCACGGGTATGACGTTCACCGTTTGGTGGAAGGACGCCCCCTGATCATGGGCGGCGTGACCATCCCCCACGAAACGGGACTTTTGGGACATTCGGATGCCGACGTGCTTCTACACGCCATTGCCGACGCCCTTCTGGGGGCTGCCGCTTTGGGTGATATCGGAAAGCTTTTTCCCGACTCGGATCCCAAATACAAGAACGCGGACAGTCTGGTACTGCTTCGCCACGTAAAAACCTATCTGGCAACCGCCGGATATCAGGTGGTCAACGTAGACGCGACCATCATTGCGCAGGCGCCGAAAATGGCGCCGCATATCCAAAAGATGCGCTCTAACATTGCCAGCGCCGTGGGGGTGGAG
>JAZNVA010000138.1:0-6456 GCA_045592565.1 Eubacteriales bacterium
TGGCTCACAGACCGACATGGCTACGATCCGACTTCCAGCGCACCGCAAAAGGTATCGGTATCGTAATTTCCGCTGAAGTCGGCGGCGTCAAAGGTGCCGATACGTTCCGGCATCCCATGCTCCTCAAACAGATCGGCATCATTGGTGCCGCCCTCAAAGAGAATATAGTCGGCGTTGGGATATTCTTCATGCATGAGATCCAGCGTCGCAGATACCGAGTGTCTGATCTTTCCCGTCCCCATTGCGGGCGGATTCTCCGCAACCGTTCCGCCACCAACAGCATAGTTTTTATAAACAACACCTTCGTGTTTACGCGCAATCCGTCCTGCCCATGCAGGCATTTCTTTGCTATCATCCGCGCTCTTCCCCTGACATATGGAATCTCCGTTCCAGAGAATCACCTTATTTTCCAATCGATCCCGCATAAAAAATCCCTCCGTGTTTTTTTTAATTATAACACGAAGGGGTTATATTTTCAAGTGGTTTGCCGATATTCTCCCGCGAATTTCGTCAGCAGACCGATCAATTCCTCGGTCAGGGGAGAGGTCCGCCGATCTTCTCTCAAAATATAGCCGATACAGTAATAAGCATCGCTTCGGAGAGGAATACAGACGATCTTTCCGTCATTGAGAGCGGAAGGCATGATTCCTGTTCCCACCGTATAGCAGTCGGTGGTAAGAAGAGCATTCATCAGCGTTGCGCGGTCACTGATCCGAACCTGCCGTCCTGTCACGGGCTCAGTCATCAGCTCCTCGGTAAAAAAGGAGCTGTTATGGGCGCCTTGCTCATAGGAAACGTAGGGCAGCGCCCGCAGATCCTCATAGCAAAGGCTCTCACGGTCCGCCAAGGCATGTCCGCGCCGCACGAACACATGGGGAGAAACGCGCAGAATTTGTGTAAAAGCGATCCCCTTGCTATGCAGGTACCGCGTCATCATTTCATAGTCGGCATCCTTGATGGCAAGGATCCCGATATCACTGTAAGCGGTCTCCACCTCTCGGATCACCTCGTAGGTTCGGATCTCCCGCAAGGCAAAATCATGCTCTCCCTCGGTTCGGCGCAGCAAGGCGCAAAACGCGTCGGCAACAAAATCGTAATGCTGAGTGGACACGTATAGCTTGTTTCGTCCCGCGGGCGCGGCATATCGATTCATGATAAAATCATTCTGTTCCACGATCTGCTCCGCGTATCGCACGAACTCTGCCCCCTCCGCGGTGAGGAAAACACCGTTTTTGGAGCGCTCAAAGATTCTGATCCCCAACTCCTGCTCCAAGAGCTTGACGCTGCTGGACAGACTGGACTGCGCCACAAAAAGCTGCTTCGCGGCTTCATTAAAGGAGCCCGTTTTGGCGATCCCCAACACGTATTTACACTGTTGAATGGTCATATATACCCCCCAAAAAACCGTTAAAATAAGAAATCGTCACCATTATTATATCATGAAAATCAGGAAAAGTAAAATAGCAAAAAACGATTAGTCGTAACCCGATTCGACAATATCTGCAAAACGGTGAGGACGGTCAGCCATCAAAAATGACCGCTTTCCAATCCTCACCGTATATTCCCCAGTTTTACAGGGATTCTTTAATTTTGAATCTGTTGGATCTGCCGTTCTGACTCAAGCTCCTCGGAGGGAGAACAAAGCCGCTTTGCTTTTTTCTTATCCTGATAGATGGAGATCACGCTGACACCGATCATTCGAGCAAAAATACAGGTAAGACCTATGGCATGGAAGAAAAACAGCTTTTCCCCTCCAAAGACCACGCCGACCACGATCGTCACCACAGTGGAAATCCCATTAAATGCGGCGATGGTGGAAAGCTGAAGCTTGCTTAATGCATAATTGTTCATGCAGGTTGCCACAATTGTGGACAGAATGGCAAGAACAACAAAGCCGATCATATTGTGCCAATCAAAGTAGAGGTCAAAGTAGTGGAGAATATCTCCCGCGAACAAATGCCGTACCACGTTGATTGCATTAAAGGCAAACGCCCCCAGCATAGCAGATACATAGGTGACCTCCATGGAAGAAAATGCCTTGGAGGATTTTCTGGAAAAGGCGCAGAAAAGCGAACCGGTAATAATGGCGAGAAGTAGGAAGACGATACCGAGGACACTATCCTCTCCCTCTCCGGAGGTAGTACTGTTCACCGCTATGTAGATAGCGCCGAAAATGCCCAACCCCAAAAACAGATTCTGAAGCCAGTTGCTTTTTTCCTTTAGAACAATAACCTCCACAATACAGCTACTGATCGCAGAAAGAGAAAGAATCACTCCCGCTGTCACGCCCGTAGTCATGGAAATACCCATGGTCTCAAAGAACATATACAGAACAGGCTCAAACAACGCCGCAAGCAAAATCGATCTTATAAAGGGAGTACGGGGATTGCGGACAAAGAACTCCTTGACCCCTATCTCGATTTTGAGGATACGAGCGGTCTTAAGCAACCACATCACCACAAAGCTCATCAAAAAACGGAGCGCCAGTACATCCAGCACGTCTGCCGACTCGGTCAACCGACCTGTAAAAAAGACAGTGCTTCCGTATATAATTCCTTTCAGTAACGCAAAAAAATAAGCCAGCAGATTCATTTTCCAAACTCCTATTGACATTCCGTTTTAAATCCTGTATAATTATATCACCCTTCCATGACATTGTCGTGCCAAATTTTGTCTTTTTTGCGCCATTATTTGTCATTTTTATTTGTATAGGAGAATTATGCATCCAATATTCGGAATCAATCGAGAAAAACAAAATTCCCTGTTCTACAAAGAATACAAAAACAGCTGGGGAACCTTTATGTTCCACTCCCAAATTGAGCTTTGGTTCGTTACCGAGGGAGAAATGGACATATGGATCAACAACAAACACCGTGTTCTGAAGGCGGGTGAGATGTCGGTGGCACTCAGTTTTGATGCCCACGCCTACAAAACCAATTCCGCATCCAAATCGGCTATGCTCATCATCCCCACATACCTTTGTGAGGAGTTTATTGCCGCTACACAGCATCGGCGGTGCAGCACCCCCTTTATTACCGATAAAAAAATCGTGTCCTTGCTTCACGGCTACGCCAAGGAGCTTGCCAATACCAATCCGGCAAGCAAGATCAAAATTCAAGGATACATTTATCTCATCCTCGGAATTCTCATGGAACAACTTTCCTTTGAGGACAATGAGGAATTCTGCGATCCCGCTCTCTCCTCCCGTATTCTGTTTTACCTGGATGAGCATTTCAAGGAAAACATTACCACAGAGGACCTTGCCGCCGCGCTTGGATACAGCCCGAGCTACCTGTCCCGTTATTTCAAATCCTGCTTCCATATCGGGATCCATCAATACCTGACGATTGTCCGTCTGAAACACGCTGTCATGCTTTTGAACGAGGAAAAGCGAAGCGTTACCTATTGCGCTATGGAAAGCGGCTTTAATTCCATGAGAACCTTTTACCGTGCCTTTGAAAGTGAATTCGGTTGCTCTCCCGGAGAGTATCTCCAACAAATCAAAGCGGTCTGAGAATTACAGACCGCTTTTTCTTTATTCCATTCGAATGCCGTAGCAGTATTCGCCGATCTCCAACGTATATTCCGAAGGATCGGTCAGTTTTTTTCCGTTGTGGCAGATGTTTCTCATTACAATATTTCGGTTGCAGGCTTCCTCGCTGTGCGCCTCGAATACGAAGCGGGGCTTCTGCCTACCCAAAATATTGATGTTTTCAAAAAGAATATCTCGGTTTCTTCCCCGTCTCGTACCTCCCGCAGAATATTCGAAATGATAGATCACGCGGCTGCAAAGCAGGGGAGGAACGAACTCGGGATCCGCATTGACGTAGATCTGATCGTCGGTCTGCTGGATCATCCCCCTTCTCTGCTCGTCATCCAGCTCGATGCGGATATTCCGATAGGTGATATCATGTACGTCGGCATAGTCCACATTGTAGCAATCCAAAACGGCGCTGGTCACATGGATCACATCGCAATCCTCAAAGATCACATCCGTGATCTCCTCGGCTCTGGTCTCCGCGCCGATCTCCAGACAACGTCCCCAGTCATTCCAGATCACACAGCCTCGGACACGCACATGGCGGAAATTTTCGTAGTTCCCGCCGCCGTAATGCATCGCCTCCTGCACCGCCTTTTCCACATCCCCAGCTTGATAACAGTCAAAGCCCTTCACACAAATGCAGTCGTCAAAGGTACGGATAAAGCAATTTTCGATCAACACGTTCTCGCAATTGTGCATATCGATACCGTCGGAATTGAATCTCCAACAGCCGATGATCTTTATATTGCGAATGGTCAGATCGATACACGCCATAGGACGAATATTGTAAACAAGAGAATCTCGAATGGTGATCCCATCGATCTCGATATTTTTACAGTATTCCAGCTGAACCGTATGCTGACGCGTGGCGTTCTTGACCGCGGCGGCGTTTCCCTGCTCATGCGCCTCATACAGGATCTGCTCCTTATTATGGCTGTTATCCAGAATCCCCCTTCCGAGGATCCGGATGTTTTCCGCATCATACGCCTTGATGCAGGCGTACACCACAGCGCCTTCGTCCAAATACAGCGTCTGATTGCTCTTCAATTCAATGGTCCCCGCCTCGTGGATCCCCTCTCCGAAATAGATCAGCCCCGCGTCCTTCCGATCGATCTCATACGCAGGCATGGGATCGGCAAAAATATGCAAAGCATGATTCCGACCGTAGGGCTCTACCGTAAAATACTGCGGCTTCTCCACCTCCAAGAGAATGCTTCCCTTTTCCGTGATCCGATAAGACACTGCCGCGCTCTTGGGACGGATCTCTACCGTCTCAAAGGGCATCCTTGGGAAAATTTCCAGGGTAACGGGCGAATCGATCGCCATGGAAAGAAAATTGATCAACTCAGATTGTTCGATCTGCCGCTGACGTCCGGGCCAACGACGGTTGATCGGATATGCGGATACACGCGCCGCGTCGCATACCGCTTCCCTTCCGTCGATGTATATGCGATAATCGTCACAGATAATTTCTCTCCCGCTGACAGGGTACAAACGATAGCTCATTCTCGTCTCCTTTTGTGTGGTTCTATTGTGATTCAGTATATCGTATTTTCTGTTTTTTGTCAAGAATCCTCCGGGAAATCATGAAAAAACGGCAAAAAAGAGGGAAGCTTTTGCATAAATTGCTCAAAACGCCCCCTTTCTTTTCTGTCATATATACGAAAAATTTATTTTTCCGATTTAGAATTGACAAAAAAATAACAATATGTTATAATGGGCTCGAACCCAATTATAGACCGATACGGTCTAAAAATATAAAAAGGAGACGATTATCATGGCAAATTACGCAATTCCCGAAAAGGCAAGAGTCGCCGTTCTGACCGGCGCTCGCAAGATCGACATTTTTGAACTTCCCGTTCCCGAGATCGGAGACGATGAGGTTCTGGTTAAGGTTGAGCAGACCGGTATCTGCGGAACCGACGTTCACGAGTACAAGGGCGACCCCTTTGGCTATATTCCCGTCGAGCTGGGACACGAGGGCACGGGTACCGTTGTAAAGCTCGGTAAGAACGTAACTACCGACTTCTACGGCAAGCCTCTGGCAGTTGGCGACAAGATCGTTACCGGTCTGAAGCCCTGCGGTGTTTGCGACACCTGTAAGAATGATCCCGAGAATATTCACCTCTGCCCCGGTGGCGAGATCTTCGGTCTGATGCCCGGTGAAGCAGCTTACAAGAACTTCAACGGCTGGTTTGGCGAGTACATCAAGGTCAACGCAGGCGGAGTGATCTTCAACGTCAGCGATATGGACGTAGATCTCCGCACTCTGATCGAGCCCACTGCCGTTATCGTTCACGCCGTAGAGCAGGCAAAGAAGATCTTTAACTTCAAGCAGGGCTCTTACGTGCTGGTTCAGGGATGCGGCCCCATCGGTCTGCTCCTTCTGACCATGGTTCGCACCATGGGCGTTCGCAACATCATCGCCGTTGACGGCGACGAGAAGCGTCTCGCTATGGCAAAGAAGCTTGGCGCGGCTTACACCGTAAACTTCATGACCGAGAATGCACAGGAAAAGGTAATGGAGATCACCGGCAAGGGTGCCGAGATGGCATTCCAGTGCACCGGTTCTCCCAAGGCAGCAAGCACCATCTGGAAGTACGTTCGCCGCGGCGGTGCTATGTGTGAGCTTGGCTTTTTCGTAGACAACGGAGACACCACCTACAATCCTCACCAGGATATCTGTAACAAGGAGATCCGCGTGATCGGTTCTTGGACCTATCAGGCAAAGGACTGGATGCAGGCTTGCGACGTGCTGAAGGAAGCGCAGAAGGACGGTCTGCCTGTAGAGGAGCTGCTGACTCACAAGTACGCTCTCGCTGACATCAACGAGGCAATGGAAATGAATATCAGCATGCAGGGATTGAAGATCGTCGTTATGGGCGAATAATTCAGGCTCGTTAATTTCATTCCGA
>JAZNVA010000139.1:0-3538 GCA_045592565.1 Eubacteriales bacterium
CCGACTGTCTCCCTGCTGGAGGACTTCCCTTTGGCGAATACACGTTGGGAGGAGCAAAGATCGTCTATCGTGACATTGTTTGCCGTCTGGAGGACGGAACAGTTGCGGGAAGCGTTCTTCCTCTGAACAAAGGAGTATGGAATGTATTTACTAATTCCAATATTCCCCTTTACGAATGTGTCAACGGCGCAACCCTCAATCCCGCAACTGCCATTGGCGTAGAAAAGACCAAAGGATCTCTTGATGTTGGCAAGGATGCGGACATTATTATCACCGATACTGAATTTAACGTAATTAAAACCATTATTGGAGGAACGATCAGATATGAAGCTTAAGGTTCAGGCAAAACTCGACCCCAAATTTGCACCCCTTTCGGTAGTATGCCGCGATATGCGCGAGGCTACAAAGAACGACGGGCAGGATATCATTCTCGCCGTCGAAAGAAATAACGGCTACACCACGACCTACAAAACCCGTATTTTCTGTGACGGAACGGGACACGATGAAGAGAACTTCAGATTCATTGAGCGTCTGGTAAAATCCCTTCTTTGGGTAGCGGGTGGCTATAAGGTCATCGTTGCAGGAAGCGAGATCGTAGGCGAGAAGATCCGCGAGGCATTCTCCCACGGCGGTCTGCGGGATTTTGATGTAAAATTCATGGAAAGAGTTTATGAGCACCCCTTCTCTGTTGAAGTGGTTTCCCTTGAAAACGCCCCCAAGGACAAATCCGCTGCCGCCCCCATCGGACGACATCTGGACGGCTGTCGTATTGGCTTTGATGCGGGCGGAAGTGACCGAAAGGTCAGCGCTGTGATCAACGGCGAGAGCGTTTATTCCGAAGAGGTCGTTTGGTTTCCCAAGCTCAACTCTGATCCCAACTATCATTATGAGGGGATCCTCAACGCAATGAAGACTGCCGCGTCCCATATGCCCCGTGTGGACGCCATCGGTGTGTCCAGCGCAGGAGTTTACGTGGATAACCGAATCATGGTTGCTTCCCTTTTCCTCAAGGTCAGCGATGAGGACTTTGACAAGAAGGTCAAGAATATGTATCTCGACGTTGCCAAGGAAATTGGCGAGAATATTCCGATCGAGGTTGCCAATGACGGCGACGTAACCGCTCTTGCCGGAGCCATGGACCTCGGAGACAATGCGGTTCTCGGCGTGGCAATGGGAACGTCCGAAGCAGGCGGATACGTAGATCCCGACGGAAATATCACGGGCTGGCTCAACGAACTTGCTTTTGTTCCCGTAGATTTCTGTGAGGAAGCTATGGTTGACGAATGGTCGGGCGACTACGGTTGCGGCGTAAAGTATTTCTCTCAGGACGGCGTGATCAAGTGCGCGCCTTGGGCAGGAATCGAGCTGGATGAAGCACTCTCTCCTGCTGAAAAGCTCAAGGTGGTTCAAGGACTGATGAAGGACGGGGATCCCCGCGCGGCAGCGATCTATGACACCATCGGCGCATACTTTGGATATGCCATTGCTTACTACACCGAATTCTATGATATCAAGCACGTACTTATTATGGGACGAGTCACCTCGGGTGAGGGCGGCGTGATTCTTCTGGAACGCGCACAGGAGGTTCTGGATACCGAATTTCCTGAGCTCGCAAAGAAGATCCAGCTTCACATTCCCGATGAAAAGTCCCGTCGTGTCGGTCAATCAGTTGCGGCTGCAAGTTTGCCGAAGATCAACTAAAGGATATCATCAAAAAAGGACGAAGAATTTTAACAATTCCTCGTCCTTTTTAATTTTTTGAAAAATCAGTCGGTATTTTTCTTGGTAAAATGCTCGCGCGTCATCTTGACAACAAGGCCCGAAAGACCGATCAGCGCCACAAGGTTCGGCAACGCCATCAGCGTATTGAAGCAATCGGCAATCAGCCAAACGATATTGATCTCCGCGATCGCGCCGATAAAAACGAACGCCACGTAAACCGTTCGATACACACCGATCGCCGGCCTTGCATGATTCTTGAACAGATAGCCTACGCATACCTCTCCGTAGTATGCCCATCCAAGTATGGTAGACAGCGCAAAAAACACGGTGGAGATTGCGATTCCGATCCCGCCTACGTAAGGCAACGCCTCCTCGAACGCGGCGCTGCTGAGCGCCGCTCCGCTGACGGCGGGCGCAACACCTGCCTCCAGCGCCGTTGTATAAATTCCGGAGGTCAGAACGACCACGTCAGACATGGTACAAATCACAATGGTGGTAATAAACACCTCGAACACACCCCAAAGTCCCTGTTTTACGGGGTCCTCGGTGCTGGAGGCGGAATGAGCGATCGGCGCGCTGCCAAGCCCCGCCTCATTGGAAAAGACTCCTCTGCCAACACCATAGCGCATAGCGGAAAGAATACCGTATCCCGCAGCGCCGCCAAAGGCAGATTTGAAATTAAAGGCTTCCTTGAAGATCAAGCCAAGGGCGCCGGGAATCCTTTCGGCGTTAAACGCAAGCGAGACGACCGACGCGAGGATAAAGAAAACTGCCATGATTGGAACCAGCTTCTCGTTCACCGTGGCGATTCTTTTTACTCCGCCGAGGATAACCACGCCTACGATCACCGTAAGGACCACTCCCGTGATCCAGGGAGCAACGTGGAAATTCATATCCAAAACACCGGAGATCGAATTGGACTGCGTCGCGTTTCCCGTGCCGATGCATGCGATCATTGCAAATATGGCAAAGAGCGCGGCGAGCCATCGATTTCCGAGACCGTTTTTGATATAGTACATCGGTCCGCCGATGTATGCGCCCGATTGGTTTCTCTCTCTGAATTTCAGCGCAAGAACGATTTCGGAATATTTTGTCACCATGCCCAAAAGCGCGCTGACCCACATCCAGAAGATCGCTCCGGGACCACCCAGCACCAGGGCTGTGGCGACCCCCGCAATGCTTCCCGTCCCAATCGTTCCCGCGAGCGCGGTGGTAACCGCCTGAAACGAGCTGACGCTTCCGCTGTCCCGTTGGTGCAGATTTTTATTGAACAGATTTCCAACCGTATTTTTCAGCACGTAGCCCAGTTGTCTGAACTGAAAGAACCTGGTTTTGGTCGTCAAGAAAAGCCCCGCTGCGATCAAAAGAACCAGCATTGCGATGCTTAAAATATTATCATAGACAAAATTGGGAGCGGTAGATACCATCTGAATTGCTGTTCCCATTCAATACCTCTTTTTTATCATATTCTTTATAAAGATTTCCAAATTGCAAAAATACGGCTTATTATAACCCAAGGATTCGACGCATGTCAATACAATATTGAAATTATCTATCGATAATAAAGAAATAAATACGAAAATTTCAAAAATGCCCGTATCGGAGCAAATTTCATATGAAAAACAGGGCTGAACATGGTTCGCTTCGCTCACCTGTTTGCCGCCTCGCGGCTACGACCTCTCGCACCCATATCTGACGTCAAAAAGAAAAGAGACAACCTGTGGTTGTCTCTTAGAAACTTCTGAAACGGGACTTGAACATGGTTCGCTTCGCTCACCTGCAAGCTTTCTCGACGGCTGTACTCCGTCGGTTGCTT